>DASXJM010000040.1:0-3800 GCA_036497405.1 Streptosporangiaceae bacterium
CCGGGCCATCGACAGGCCACATCCGCTCATGGCCTCGTTGACGGCCCGGAACATCCGGTGATGGACGGCCAGATACCGTTCACCCAGTTGTTCAGGCGTGATCATCGATGCCCCTCAAACCCGCGGCGACCATGAGCCCCGATAGTGAGGGCCCGCATGTTGACCTCCTAAATAATGAGGTCCCTCACGGATTTATTCCGCGCCTCGCTCTCAGCCGCCGATGGCGGACATGGGGCGGTCGGGCTGGAGGAAGGTGGGGTCGTTGATGCCGTGGCCGGGGAGTTTGGCGGCCACGGCCCGGGCCCACTGGGCGGCGATCTGATGGTCGCTGGCTCCGGCCCGCAGGGGGGCGCGCAGGTCGGATTCGGTGCGGGCGAACAGGCAGTTGCGGATCTGGCCGTCGGCGGTGAGCCGGACCCGGTCGCAGGAGCCGCAGAAGGGGCGGGTCACCGACCCGATCACCCCGACCCGGCCCGGCCCGCCGTTGACCAGGAAGGTTTCGGCCGGGGCGGAGCCCCGCACCGCCGGGCCCTGCGGGGTGAGCGTGAACTCCGGTTCCAGGCCTTCGATAATGTCATCGGCGGTCACCATGTCCGACCGCCGCCAGCCGTGCTGGGCGTCCAGCGGCATCTGCTCAATGAACCGCAGCTCATAGCCACGCTCCAGGCAGAACCGGAGCAGATCCCGCGCCTCGCCGTCATTGACCCCGCGCATCAGCACGCTGTTGACCTTCACCGGCACCAGCCCGGCCGCCGCCGCGGCCGCGATCCCGGCCAGCACGTCACCCAGCCGGTCCCGGCGGGCCAGTTGCCGGAACGTGCCCGGCCGGAGCGTGTCCAGCGAGACGTTGACCCGGTCCAGCCCCGCCGCCCGCAACGGCGCCGCCAGCCGGGCCAGCCCGATCCCGTTGGTGGTCAGCGACAACTCCGGCCGCGGCACCAGACCCGCGCACCGGGCCACAATCTGGGCCAGGCCCCGGCGCAGCAGTGGTTCACCCCCGGTGAACCGGACCTCCTGAATGCCTAGCTGCTCCACCCCGATACGGACCAGCCGGACCACCTCATCATCAGTCAGCAACTCCGGCTTCGGCAGCCAATCCAGCCCCTCAGCAGGCATGCAGTAGGCACACCGCAGATTGCACCGATCGGTCAGCGACACCCGCAAATCAGTCGCGACCCGGCCGTAGGCGTCGGACAGCACGACGTCACCCCCGGCCAGTTACTACGCTGTGACGGTGCCGCCGGGTCAAGAGCCTGTTCTGTCGTTGTCGGAATGGATCGTGCTGAGCCTGGTCTGCGAGGGGCCCACGCACGGCAACGCCGTGACCTTGCACCTGGCCCGCTACGGCGACCTGGGCCGCGTCTGGAACGTGCAGAAGGCCGTGGTCTACCGGTCGCTGGACCGGCTGACCGACCTGGGCCTGCTCCGGTCGGCGGGGGAGGAGCGCTCGTCCAAGGGCCCGGTCCGCCAGCTGGTCGAGGCCACCGACGCGGGCCGGGCCGCCGCCGTGGCCTGGCAGCAACAGCCGGTCCAGCACACGCGCGACATCCGGTCGGAGCTGCTGGTCAAGCTGGCCCTGCTCAACCGGGCCGGTATCGACCCGCACGACCTGCTGCTCGCCCAACGCGCCCTCCTGGCCCCGGCCGCCGATGCACTGCGGGAGCGGATCGCCACCGCCGCTGGCTTCGACCGCACCCTGCTGCAATGGCGATACGAGACCACCGCCGCCACGGTCCGGTTCCTGGACGCCCTGCTGGGTCAAGACCAGTTACCGCACCGGATGCATGGCGTCCAACTGCGGCAATCTATCCGAGGGCCAGGGCCGGGGACAAGCTAGTTGACAGCTAGGCTGACAACTCTTACGCTCACAAGTATGTCAGAAGAACTGACAAGTGCCTCAGAATCGCCCGCGCCTCCCCAGCCCGAGGCAAATTTCGGCTACCTGTTCCGGCTCGCGCATCAGCGCTTCCGGGCCCTGCTGGCCGGCGCACTGGAGGACCTGGGGCTGTCCGCGCAGGACTACGGGATCCTGAGCGTGTTCGACACCAGGCCGGAGCTGTCCAGTTCCGAGCTGGCCCGTATCTCGCAGGTCACCCGGCAGACCATGCACACGTCGATTCTCAGCCTGGAGGCGGCGGGCCTGGTTGAGCGCCGGGCCAAGAACCAGCGGGTGGTGCTCGTGCGCCTGACCGCTCAGGGCCGCGAGCGTCTGGAGGCCGCCACCCGCCGGGTCCGCCAGGTGGAGCAGGCGGCGCTGGCCGACCTCAGCCGCGAGGAGCAGCGGACCGTTCGAACGTGGCTGGCCACGGTGGCCGTCATGACCGCAGGCGCCGAGAAGACCGGGGCCCGAAAGGAGAGGCAATGAGTGATCAGGCCCGGGGACCCGGGAAACTGGAACGGCGTATCCGCGCCGCGGAGCGGGAGCTGTTCGCCGCGGCCGGCGTGGACTTCGGGGAGTCGTCCATCGACCTCGCGCAGACCGGCCTGCGCCTGCGGGTGCTCTCTCACGGGAGCGGGCCGGCGGTCGTTCTCCTGCACGGGGTGTCGGAGAGCGCCGCCATCTGGTCGTCGCTGGTTGCCCAGCTGGAGGGCTTCCGGCTGCTGGCGGTCGACCTGCCCGGCCACGGCCTGTCCGATCCGGCCCGGTTCCAGCGGGGCCGGGTGCGGCAGCAGGCCCGTCAGCTGATCGAGGACATCTGGGACGCCCTGGGGCTCGACGCGGTACCGGTGATCGGTCACTCGCTGGGCGGGATGTTCGCCCTGTGGCAGGTCGCGGCCGGTTCGGAGCGGATCTCGGAAGTGATCGCCGTCGGAGAGCCCGCCGTCGCCCTGCCCGGCGTACGGGTCCGCATGCCGCTGTCGCTGCTGACCGTCCGGGGCCTGAGCGTGGCCGTGCTGCGCTCACCGAGCACGCACCGCGTCTACCGCGGGCTCCTGGCTCAGGGGCTGGGGCCGGCCGAAGTGGCGGCGGCGCCGGACGCGCTGGTCGAGGCGCTCCGCCTGTCGGCCCGCCGGCCGGGCAACGTGAGCACCGTGGCCTCGGTCATGCACGCCATCGACCGGTTCCGCGTGGCCCGGCCGGAAAGCGTCCTCACCGGCGCCGAGCTGGCTGCGATCACGACCCCCACGCTGTTCATCCTCGGGTCCGATGATCCGTACCTCCCGGTCGAGCGGGCGCGGGCGTCGATCGGCCAGATTCGGGGCGCCCGGCTCGAGGAGGTACCCGGCGGGCACGCTCCCTGGCTCGTCGACCCCGAGCGGGTGGCCGCGCTGATCGCCACCCAGGCCCAGTTCGCGGCCGGCCCGGCCGCCGCCGCGGCGCCGCCGGACCGGAACCGGCTGGCTAGCTGACCGTGAGCGGGTGGTGGATGCGGCCCGCGGTGTTGGTCAGGGCCTGCCCGGTGCCGCCCCAGCGGAGCTGGATCAGCTCGGCTGCGATCGACACCGCGGTCTCCTCGGGAGTGCGGGCGCCCAGGTCCAGGCCGATCGGTGACCGCAGGCGGCTGAGCTCCTCGCTGGTCAGGCCGATCTCGCGCAGCCGGGCCAGCCGGTCCTGGTGGGTGCGGCGGCTGCCCATGGCGCCGATATAGGCGGCCGGGGTGCGCAGGGCCACCTCCAGCAGGGGCACGTCGAACTTCGGATCGTGGGTCAGCACGCAGATCACCGTCCGGGCGTCCACGGTGGTGGCGGCCAGGAACCGGTGCGGCCAGTCCACGATGACCTCGTCCGCGTCGGGGAACCGGGATGAGGTCGCGAACACCTTGCGGGCGTCGCACACGGTGACGTGGTAGCCGAGGAAC
>DASXJM010000041.1:0-3315 GCA_036497405.1 Streptosporangiaceae bacterium
GCCCGGTCCCGGCGATGCCGAAAGCCCGCGTTCGGCTGCGCACACCACGTGCAGGCCCAGCTCTGGTTGTAGCCCTGGAAGCCGTCGACGTAGCTGACCCGGCGGCAGGCCGCGCAGCGGCGCAGGAAGTAGCTGTGCCCGCAGGCGCGGCACTGCCAGCGGGTCACACCCGGATCGGGCACGGTGCCGGTCACTCGGCACCTCGGGCAGGGAATCTCGGCCACGGGACCTCCGCCCCGAGATGCTGCCAGCCGAACCGGCGGCCCGCACCGTGGCCGCCGGCTCCGTCATCACTTCTTCAGCATCACGCTCACCGGTAGCTGACCGTCAGCGGCTGGTGCACCGACTGGGCCGGGGCGGTCACGGTCAGCGCGTGGGTGGCCGCGTCCCAGCTCCAAGCGCTGGCCGGTGCGGCCCGGCCGTTGATCGTCACCGCGCCCGGCGCCGCCGCCACCCCGAGGAACCTCATCGTCCACTGCCGCTGGCTGACCTGCCCGGCAAACGAGCCATCGATCGCGGCGATCCGTGTGATGTGGCCCGCCCCCGAGGAGCTGATCCGGGTCACCGCGCTCTGCTTGGTATCGGTGGTGGTCCCGTTGTCCTCGTACATCCCGAACGACCCGTTCGCCCCGCCCGCCACGGTGACCGTGACCTTGGTCAGCGGGTTCTGCTCGTCGTTGCTGACGTCATCGGTGCGCGTGGTCATGATGCCGCCGGACTTGATGAACACCGGCATCGAGCCCAGGTCGGTGCTCACGCTGGCGGTGGTGCCGCCGGCGTAGGTCTGGCCGGTGAAGTAGTCGGTCCAGCTGCTGCCGGGCGGGAACCACACCGAGGTGCTGACCGATCCGGTGCCGGGTGTGGTGACCGGGGCGACCAGCACATTCGGGCCGTACAGGTACTCCGCGCCGTCCTGGGCGTAGGCGTCTTGGGCGTCCGGGTACTGCAGGTACAGCGGCCGCACCACCGGGATCCCGGTCCGGCTGGCCTGCTGGGCCAGCGTGTAGGTGTACGGGACCAGGTTCTCGCGCAGGTTGAGGAACTTCTCCGCCGAAGCCTGGGCCGCGGTCCCGTACTGCCAGGGCAGCCGGTCACTGTGGTTGCCGTGCAGCCGGTCGACGGGCTGGAACGTGCCGAACTGCACCCAGCGCGCGTACAGGTCGTCGGCTTCCCTGGTGCTGCCCGGCTCGGCCCCGGTGGTCTGGGTGCCGTCGTTGTTGAAGCCGCCGATGTCGTCGCTGACCGCCGACAGCCCGGTCGACGAGGACTCACCCGGGGTGTAGCCGACCTCGAATTTCAGCGTGGCCCAGTCCGAGGTGGTGTCCCCGGTGAAGTGCACGGTGGTCCGCTTGTCGGCCCACGGCCCGGTGGGCAGGCCCTGCTGGCCGCTGTACCCGCCGGCCTGCAGCGACCCGTAGGCGCGGGAGAACGCGAACCCGCGCCCCAGGTTGGCCGCGGTGTAGTCGGCGTACTGCTGGTTGATCCAGGCGTCCGGGGTCACCCCGGCCAGGGAGGAGGACGACTGGTCGCAGCACCAGTCCAGCCAGTAGATGTCGGCGCCCGCCTGCTGGAACCCGTTGTGCAGGTCCAGATAGGCCTTGAGCTGGGCCGGGTTGCCCCAGTCGAACACGTAGTCGCCACTGTTCAGGGTGAGGCCGCCGTCCGCCGTGGCCTGGGCCCGGGCGAACTGCGGGTCGTCGCTGCCGATGCTGGGGTGGATGTTGAGCGCGTTGTGCAGTCCCTGCGCGGCCGACCAGTCGAAGAACGCCTTCGGGTCCGGGAACTCGGACGGGTTCATCTCCCACCCGTCCCAGGTGCTGGGCGACTTGAAGTCGGTGTCGGTGACCAGCACGTCCAGCGGGGTCTCGTTGGCGCGGAACGCGGGCAGGATCGTGTTCTCGTAGTCCGCGGCCGTGTGGTTGTAGTACTCGGAGTACCAGACGCCGTACGACCAGCGGGGGAGCAGTTCGGACGGCCCGGTCAGCGTGGCCAGGTCGGTGAGCCCGCGCGCGTAGTCGTGGCCGTAGCCGAACACGTACCCGTCCTGGTAGGGCTTCCCGTTGTGGCTGGGCCGTGGGGTGACCTTCCTGGTGGCCGGGTTGTACAGGGCCGAGCTGGTGTCGTCCAGCAGCGACCAGCCGTCCTGGTACAGCAGGCCCGGGGTGGTGACCGCCGATCCGTCCACGCCGTCCAGTCCGCGCCGGTACCCGCCCAGTGGCGCGTGCGGCGCCAGCAGCGTGGCCCCGGACCTGGTCACCGCGACCGTGTCCAGGTTGAGCTGGCAGCTGCCGGCGTCCGGGCACCCGATGGTCACGTCGTTGGCCCCGGCGGCCAGCTGGACCGGGACCGCGACCGTGCGCCAGGAGTCCCAGCTGCTGGTGGTGGCCAGGCTGGCCGTGGTGGCCGCGGCCGAGCCGACCTGGACCGACACCGGCCGGGCCGCGGACTGGGCGTTGGCGTAGCGCACCTGCAAGGCGTACGTGCCCGCCACCGGCACCCCGGTGACGGGCACGGTGTCGCTGGCCCCGGTGGCCAGCCCGGCCACGAATCCGGCCCCGGAGTAGTCGTTGTGGTCCGAGGCCAGGGCCGCCCCGCCGGCCAGCGTGCCCGACTCGGCCTCGCACACGGTCCCGAACGCGCAGTCGTGCCCGGTGGGTGGGGGCGGTGACGGGTAGGCCGCGCCCGGGGTCACCAGGGCCACGCTGTCCAGGTTGACGTTGCCTGAGTCGGCTGCCGTCCGGGTCACGGTGATGGTGTGGGTCCCGGCGGCCAGGGTCAGGTCGGCCGACACGATGGCCCAGGTGTTCCAGTCGGCCGTGGCCGGCATGGTCAGGGTCGCCCCGGCGCCGCCGTCCGCGGCCACGGTCAGGGTCCGGGTGGTGTTCTGCCCGTCGCCGCCGACGCTGTTGGCGTAGCGCGCGTCGAACTGGTAGGTCCCGGCCGTGGCCACCGTGACCTGGAACGACAGCGAGTTCCCGGTGCTCTGGAAACCGGCCGCGAACCCGGTCCCGGTGTAGCCGGTGTGGTCGTTGGCCACGCTCACGCCGTTCAGGCTGAGGTTCTCGGCCTCGCACAGCACCCCGATCGCACATGACGGCGGCACTTCCGACGCCCACGGCTCGGCCGTGACCGGCTGCGCCCCGGCCCGCAGCGACACCTGCAGGTTCCTGGTCCCGAACGGTCCCGAGCCGACCTGGTAGCGCAGGGTCAGAGCCGAGGTCTGGATGGTCAGCCAGCCCCCCGCCGTCCGCGTGCTGAAGTGGGTGGGCGCGAAGTCGTCCCGCCCGATCACGTTGAACGTGCCCGCGTCCACGA
>DASXJM010000042.1:0-16561 GCA_036497405.1 Streptosporangiaceae bacterium
CCCGCACCGTCCCCCGGACCACCACCGCACCGGTCCGGCGCATCAAAGCCCAGCAGCCCCGCAAGGCTGCCCATGTTTCCTAGGCCGACTGGAAACCATGTCCTGGGACCGATCCGTCAATCATCACGTGGGACTAGACACTGCCCCCGGGCTCGCGTGACTTCTGCGGCCCAGGGGGCTTTTGGTGCCGCCGGTACGCGAAGCGGGGCGCACCAAGCACCTCTCCGCTGATAACAGCAAGAAGCTGAGCAATGCCCCGGGCTGGCCGGTCGGACGGAATGCCGCAGGCCAGTTAGCCGGGTACCCCGGTCAGGAGCTGAAACGCTGGCGGAGGATGTCGGCGGCGGTGTCGAGGGCATCGGTGTACTCATCGGTGGTGCTGACCAGGACGGTCTCCAGGCCGGCGGTGCCCAGCGGAGGCGCCGCCGCACCATCGGCCGCCACCAGCGGAACCCCGGGGTCCGCGCTGAAATCTTGGTAGACGGTGGACTGCAGTTCACGCAATGGCGGCATGTCCGCCGGGGGCCGCAGACTGCGCAGCGCTCCGGCCACTACGGCGGCGGCGCGCTCGGTGGCATCGGCGTAGTCGGTCACGGCTTTTATCGCACCGGGGGGCAGCGGGTCGACCGGGCCCGACGCCGGGTGGGTGCTGTCCAGGGCGGCGTGCAGGGTGAGGGACGCGTGGGCCAGCCGGCGTCCGATGCCCGTCAGGCTGTAGGCCAGCCGGGCGGTCAGCGGAGGGCGGGCCGGCTCGTCGGCCAGCCGGTCGGCGGAGGCCTCGGCGTCGGTGCGGGCCCGCCTGGCCCGGCGGGCGGCGGCGGCCAGGGCCGGGCTGTCCGGCGGCTCGGTCCGGGTGAAGGCCCGCAGCAACGCGGCCGCGAACGCCGCCTGGGTCTCGAACAGCCGGGCCAGCTTCTGCTGGGCCGACTCACCTTCCCAGGATGGCCAGGCCAGGTAGCCGACCAGGGCCAGGGCCGCGCCGATCCCGGTGCCGATCAGCCGGGCCACCACGGTCTGTTCGGCGGTGTTGCCCAGCAGCGCCAGCAGGGTGACCACGAAGTCGGTCAGGAACACCGCGAACAGCAGGTAGTTCACCGCGAAGACCGCATAGGCCACGGTCATGGTCACCCCCACCGCGGCCACCAGGACCCCGGGCCCGGCGTGCAGCAGCAGCGCGGTGGCCAGGCCCAGGCCGGCGCCCAGCACGGTGCCGCCCGCCCGCTGCACGCCCCGGAAGATCGTGGAGGCGTAGTCGGGCCGGAGCACGATGAGGATCGTGAGCACGATCCAGTAGCCGTGGGGCAGGCCGGTGGCCTGGGCCACCAGCTCACCGATGGCGGCCACCACAGCCAGCCGCAGGGCGTGCCGCCCGGCTTCGGTCGAGGTCCCGGCGGCCGTGGTCAGGTTGTCGAAAGCGGCCCTGATTTTGGCTCGCCAGGCGTCCCGGCGGCGGCCGCGCCGGGGCAGCGGGTCCGGGGCCGGCCCGGCGTCCCGGTCGTCCAGCCGCCGCAGGATACGGATGGCGCCGCGCAACTCGCCGAGCAGGGCCGCGCCCGCCCAGCGCCAGGGGGCGTCGGCGGGCAGCGGGATCGCGGCCACCGTCTGCTCCAGCGTCACCGCGACGTCGTGGTGCCCGCGCCGGGCGTCCAGCGCGGCGCCCAGCCCGGCCAGCACACCGGCGGCGGGCTCGAGCAGTCCGCACTGGGCGCCGTACCGGGCCACCGCGGCCAGGCTGGTCCGGATCCGCTCGGCCTGCTCGACCAGGAGCAGGAACCGGTAGCGCTCCTGGGCCGGCAGCAGCGGGTTGGGGTCAGTGACGGCGGCGAAGTCGAACGCTGGAGGCGGCACCGGGGTCGCGTCGGCCGGCCGAGAACAGCTGCTGGTGGCGTACTGGGCCAGCGAGCGGTAGGCGGTGGCCAGCGCGGCCCGTTCCTGCTCGCCGCGGACGAAGGCCCAGCCCGCGACGACCAGCGCGCCCTGCCACAGGCCGCCCGCCAGCACCAGGCCGGCCCGCACGGCCGCGTCGCCGGGCGGCAGCGGGATCGCGCTGGCGATGACCACCTGGATGACCCACTGCAGGCCGACCACGCCGAACCGCTGGCCCAGCCCGGCCAGCAGCCCAGCCAGGTAGGCGAACAGCATCACGGCCGGGAACAGCAGCCAGCCGCTGGCCCAGGCGCAGACCCCGCCGACCCAGGTACACACGGCCATGCCCAGCGCGGCCAGGGTGATCGCGCTGACCCGGGTCCGCGACGATCCCTGGAACGA
Source organism: Streptosporangiaceae bacterium (assembly GCA_036497405.1). Taxonomy (GTDB): domain Bacteria; phylum Actinomycetota; class Actinomycetes; order Streptosporangiales; family Streptosporangiaceae; genus Bog-532. The sequence goes on from DASXJM010000042.1 coordinate 2,269, forward strand.
GACGATGCCCGCGGGCTGGGCGCCCAGGGCGGCGAACACCCCGTACTCCAGGTGCCCGGTCGCCACCCCGAGCGCCAGCGGGGTGACCATGCCCGCCCCGGCCCGCAGGGCCCGCGGCACATCCACCGCCGACCAGCGGAACGGGCCGAAGTTCAGCCAGCCGCCGTGGCTGAGCTCAGCGGCCAGCATCCGGCGGCTGGACCGGAACCAGGCCCGCAGCGCCCCTCGGTAGTCCCGCACGCAGACGACCCTAGCCCGCAGCGGGCCGGGCCCCGTTTCGCGGTGGCGGGGCCCGGCTCCGGTCCGCTAAGCTCACCGTCATGCGAGCAACGAATCTGCAGTGGTGGCGCCGCTCCTAGGCGGCGTTGCAGCTTGCTCGTTGATCATGACGACCGCCCGTGCTCGGCGGTCGTTTTTCGTACCCGCCGTGGCCGGGCCCGGACAAAGGTGCCGACGTGGACTCCGAACGGCGAGACGTGCGAACCGAATTCACCACCGGCGGCGGCGTGCGGGTCACCCGTACCGCCGGGCCGTTCGACCCTGAGCTGCTGGCCGGGGTGGCCCGCGCCGTCGACGACCGGCGCGGCGGCGTGCTCAGCTCGGGCATGGAGTACCCCGGCCGGTACACCCGCTGGCACACCGCCTACGCCGACCCGTGCCTGGAGATCGTGGCCCGCGGCCGTCGCATCGGCGCCCGGGCCCTGAACGACCGCGGCCGGGTGGTGCTGCCGGTGATCGAGGCCGCGCTGGCCCGGGCCGGGACGCTGGTGCCCGGCCCGGCTCGCGGCCTGGGCCCGGGTCTGGACCTGGACGTGGCCGCCGACATCCCCGAGCCCGACCGCGCCTACACCGAGGAAGAGCGCAGCCGCCGTCCCACCGTGTTCAGCGCCCTGCGCGAGATCATCGCCGCCTTCGGCTGCGACGACGGGGCCCTGGGCCTGTACGGGGCGTTCGGCTACGACCTGGCCTTCCAGTTCGAGCCGGTGCGGATGAACCTGGACCGGCCCGCCGACCAGCGCGACCTGGTGCTGCACCTGCCGGACGAGATCTACGTGCTGGATCGCAAGCGCGAGCAGGCGACCCGGTTCGCCTACGAGTTCACCGTCGGCGGCGTCTCCACCGAGGGCCTGCCCCGGCTGACCGAACGGACCACGCCAGCCTCCCCGCCGCCCGAGGCGGACCTGCCCGAGCAGCCCAAACCCGGGTCCTACGCCCAGGTGGTGGCCGAGGCCCGGGAGAAGTTCGCCCGCGGCGACCTGTTCGAGGTGGTGCCTGGGCACGTGTTCTACGGCCGGTGCACCCGGCCCTCGGCCTTCTACGAGCACCTGCGCCAGCGCAACCCGGCCCCGTACGAGTTCATGTTCAACCTGGGCCAGGGGGAGTACCTGGTCGGTGCGTCGCCCGAGATGTACGTGCGGGTCACCGGGGACCGGGTTGAGACCTGCCCGATCTCCGGCACGATCGCGCGCGGGGCCGGCCCGCTGGAGGACGCCGAGAACATCCGCACCCTGCTCGGCTCGCTCAAGGAGGAGTCCGAGCTGACCATGTGCACCGACGTGGATCGGAACGACAAGTCACGGGTCTGCGTACCGGGCACCGTCCAGGTCATCGGCCGGCGGCAGATCGAGATGTACAGCCGCCTGATCCACACCGTCGACCACGTGGAAGGGCGCCTGCGGCCCGAGTTCGACGCGCTGGACGCGTTCCTGACCCACATGTGGGCGGTGACCGTGACCGGCGCCCCCAAGGCCTGGGCCATGCAGTTCATCGAGGACCACGAGGCCACCCCGCGGCGCTGGTACGGCGGCGCGGTCGGCGCGATCGGCTTCGACGGCGGCATGAACACCGGGCTGACCCTGCGCACCGCGCACATCCGGGACGGGATCGCCGCCGTCCGGGCCGGGGCCACCCTGCTGTTCGACTCCGAGCCGGACGCCGAGGAACGCGAAACCCACATCAAGGCCCGGGCTCTTATTGAAACCCTTAAAGATGTCGAAGGTCTCGTGACTGGCTCCCAGCCCGCTGCCGAGCCTCCCCAGGCTGGGGACCAGCCCGGGACCGGTCTGCAGGTGCTGCTGGTCGACCACCAGGACTCGTTCGTGCACACCCTGGCCGACTACTTCCGCCAGCTGGGCGCGGAGGTGACCACGCTCCGGGCCGGTTTCGACCCGGCCCTGCTCGACCACTACGCGCCGGACCTGGTGGTGCTGTCGCCCGGACCCGGGCGGCCGGCCGATTTCGGCTGCGACGAGCTGCTGTCGGCCCTGGACCACCGGGGCCTGCCCGCGTTCGGGGTGTGCCTGGGCCTGCAGGCCATGGTCGAGCACGCCGGTGGCGAACTGTCCCTGCTGGCCGAGCCCGCGCACGGCAAGCCGGGCCTGGTCCGGGTCCGGGGCGGTCAGCTGCTGGACGGCCTGCCGGCCGAGTTCATCGGGGCCCGCTACCACTCCATCTACGCGTTCGGTGAGCAGGTCAAGGGCGGTTTCGAGGTCACCGCCACCACGCCCGACGGCGTGGTCATGGCCATCGAGGATCCCGCCGCCGGTCGCTGGGCGGTCCAGTTCCACCCGGAATCCATCCTCACCGCGGCCGGCCGGGCCGGGCACCAGGTCATCGCCAACGTGCTGCGCCTGTGCCGGGATCGGGCCCGGTCGGCCCACCCCTTGGCGTGAGCGATGGGGCCGCCACCGGAACGGCGGCGGCCCCATCGGCCGGTTGCGCGATCGATCAGCGCTCGCGGCGCCCGGTGGTGTTGACGTCGGGCTCCTCGATCTGCTCCTTGCGGACGTCCTCGTTGATCTGAGCCTCGTCGGTGACGGTCTCGGTACCGAGCCGCACCCGCTCGACCGGGACGGCCTCCTTGTCCACCACGGGACGTTCGGCGTTGAGGCTGACCTCGTGCTCTTCCTCGGTGATGGCCGGGCCGTCGAGGGCGGAGTCCCGGTTGGCGTCGGTGATCGGCTCCCGCTCCACGCGGACTTCCTCGTGGCTGACCGGGACGGTCCGGGTGACGTTCTCGGTCACGACGTACTTGCGCAGCCGCGCCCGGCCGGCCTCGACCGTCTCCTTGCCGACGTTCAGGCGCTCCTCCGAGCGGGTCATCGCATCGTCGGTGGTCGGCCCGGAGGTGTCGCGGCCTTCGGTGCCGGCCACGGTCCGGTCGGTGCCGGCTGCGCCCCGGTCGGCGTACTCAGTGCCCTGGTCGGTGTACCCGCCGCCGGTCCGGGTCGTGTCGGTCGTGCCGGTGGTGGAGGTGCTGTCGCCGGTGCCCGGCGTGGACGTGCGGTTGAGGTGGCCGGAGTAGTGCTGGTACAGGGTGTCGATCTCGGACCCGTCCAGGTGACCGTCGGTGTCGATGTTCGGGGCGTCCTTGATCAGCTGCTTGGTCACCGCCAGGCGAAGTTCCCCGTCGCCGGGCTGGGCGCCGTACAGCGGGGCGAAGCTCTCCTTGGTGCCGAACAGGCCGGTGCTGACCGTGACCCACTCGGGATCGCTGGTGGCGTCGTTGAGGTAGATCTGGCCCACCTTGCCGACCTTGTCGCCGTCGGCGTCGATGGCGGTAGAGCCGATGATGTCGTTCCACTGTTCCGGACTGGTCATTGGGTAGACCCCCTCGGGTTGAGCTGCTGGATGACCGCAGCCCGGGCTACCCGGCCAATGGGTTGATATAACGATCAATCACGAAAAAACGCGTCCGAATTTATCGGGTTGACGTGGGCTTCCATGGGTAGCCGGCCCGGCTTCGGCGCGGCTCAGTGGTGGGACAGGGTGCCGGTGTTCTGCTCGACGTGGTCGGTCCAGCGGTAGGCCAGGCCGGTGCCCTGCCGGGTCAGGGTCACCGTGCCGGCCACGCAGGCCGAGGTCTGCGGTTCGCTGAACGTCAGCGTGGTGCCATTGCGGGTATTGGCGCCCTGCTCAGGGTCAGCGTGTTGACGCAACTGTCGTCGACCTCGTGGGCGGTGGTGCCGCCGGCTGCCAGGGTCAGCGTGAGGTGGTTGGGCAGGGACACGTTGGACATCCCGATCACGGCCTGATGGGCGGTGCCGGACCAGGTGCCGGCGAAGGCGGCCGGGATCGTGCCGCCAGCGGCCGTGGCCGGAACGGTAGCCGTGGCCGGCGCACTGGAGGCCGCGGCGGAGTGGTGCGGCTTGGGTGGGGCTCCTGAGCCCTGGGTGGCCAGCAGGACCGCGATCGCGGCCACCGCGGCCACCGCCACCCCGCCGCCCGCGACGGCGGCGGCCCGCTTCCGGGACCGGACTGGTGTCGCTGGCCCAGTGGGCTCGACCGCAGCGCTCGGCAACATGGGACCGGTGGGCGCGGCCGCGGGTGCGGGCGCATTGAGCTGGGTGGGCGGGTGCCACGGCGCCGACGGGTCGACCAGGCTCAGCAGCAGGTCACGGGCTTTGGGGCGCTGGGCCGGGTCCTTGGCCAGGCACTCGCTGATGATGGGCAGCATGGAGGCGGGCACCCCGGCCAGGTCCGGCGACCCGTTCAGGATCCGGTTCATCACCGCGGGCACCGAGTCGGCCCCGAACGCCGACCGGCCGGTGGCCGCGAACACCATGGTCACCGCCCACGCGAAGATGTCGACCGCGCTGGTCGGCCGGGCCCCGGCCAGCTGCTCGGGCGCGATGTAGGACGGGGTGCCGATCACACCGCTGGTGATGGTGGCCGCGTCGATCAGCCGGGCGATGCCGAAGTCCACCACCCGCGGGCCGTCCGGGCCGAGCAGGACATTGGCGGGCTTGAAGTCCCGGTGCACGACGCCGGCCCCGTGGATCGCGGTCAGCGCGGTGGCCGTCCCCACCGCCAGGCGCTGCAGGTCGCCCTCGGGCAGCGGGCCGCTGGCGTCCACCCGGTCCTGCAGCGAGGGCCCGTCGATGAACTCGCTGACCACGAACCGCCGGCCCTGGTCCTCGCTGGCCTCGATGACGCCGGCGGTCACGAACGGCTGGACCTGGTGGATGGCGTCCAGCTCGCGGGCCAGGCGTTCCAGGGTCATGGCGTCCGCGCTGGACCGGAGCACCTTGACCGCGACCCGCTCCTCGCCCGGGCCGGAGCCGCGCCCGAGATAGACGATGCCCTGACCACCCTCGCCCAGGCGTCCCAGAAGCTCAAAACGTCCCAGGTGGGAGGGATCGCCTGGTTCCAGCGGCTTTGACGGCACCCTCCGACTTTCCCGCAGGCCGCGGGTCTGCGACCGGGGGACGGCCGAGGTCGTTAGAGTGCTGTGACATGAGGAGCGTGGAGCCCGAGATCCGGCTGGTGGCGCGGCCGCAGCTCGACTACGACATGATCGCCGAGTACCTGGCCGAGGTGGGCGGGTCCAGCTGGCTGGAGCGGCTCGACCGCGACCAGCTCGACAACGACGCCCAGAACCTGGCCGAGTTCGCGGGCAAGATGTGTTACCGGTCCTGGGAGCCCGGGCTCAACCCGAACGTCAAGCGGGTCCGCGACGACCAGGTCGTGTACCTCCAGAACATCCTGGCCCAGGCCCACGGCTCGGTGCTGGAGCACATCAGCTTCACGTTCGTGCTGCACAACGTGAGCCGGGTCTTCACCCACGAGCTGGTCCGGCACCGGCCCGGCACCGCGGTGTCGCAGGAGTCGCTGCGGTTCGTGCGGCTGGCCGACATCCCGTTCTGGTTCCCGGAGTGGGCCCGCGAGGACGAAGAGCTGATGAAGCGGGCCGGGTCCCTGCTGAACGAGATGGAGTCGTTCCAGCGCTGGATGGCGGAGCACTTCGGCCTGGACGACGACGGCACCAAGATGCACGAGAAGAAGCACAAGACCTCGTTCATGCGGCGGTTCGCCCCGGACGGGGTGGCCACCGGAATCGTGTGGACGGCCAACGTGCGGACGTTGCGGCACACCATCGAGGCCCGCACCGATCCCGGGGCCGAGGAAGAGATCCGGCTGGTCTTCAACAAGATCGGCGAGCTGATGCGGGCCGAGGCGCCCGCCCTGTTCGGCGACTACGAGATCAGCGCGGACGGAGCCTGGGTCCCGGGCTGGCGCAAGGTCTGACCGGCCGTGACCAGCCGCATGGCCGTCGTCGTCATCGATGCCCACCAGCCGCGGCTGATCGCCGGGTTCTGGTGTGCGGTGCTCGGCTGGCCGGAGCTGGGCGAGGAAGACGGCGTCATCACCATTGGGCCCGCCGATGGGTCCTGGCCGACGATCGACGTGGCGCCGGTCCCGGACACCAAGACGATCAAGAACCGGCTCCATCTCGACCTGCGCGCCAACGGGACCTCCACCGCCGCCGAGCTGGACCGGCTGCTCGGCCTGGGGGCCCGCCGCGCCGACGTGGGGCAGCCCGCCGACGCCAGCTGGGTCGTGCTGGCCGATCCCGCGAGGGCAACGAGTTCTGCCTGCTGTCCCGCACGGTCCAGGAGGTCGGCGGTCCCGCCCGCTAGAGCAGCGGGCCGTCGTAGTGGATGCGCTCGGGGGGCGCGCCACGGTCCTTCAGCTCGCTGACCGTGCGGGCGATCATGCTGTCCGGGCCCGCCACGTAGATGTCGCGGTTGCGCCAGCTGGACAGGCCGACCACGTCCGGCACCGAGCCGAAGATCGCGTCCGGCGCGGCCTCCTCGGACACCACCGGGATGACCTGGAGCCAGGGGTAGTTCAGCTCCAGGTGCCGCAGGGACGCCAGGTCGTACAGGTCGGGCTCGCGCCGGGCCCCGTGGTAGAGCACGATCTCCCGGCGGCGGCTGGCGGCCGCCCCGCCGATGATCTCTTCGATGATGGCCTTGACTGGGGCCAGGCCGGTGCCGCCGGCCAGGCAGAGCAGGTCACGGTCCGAGTCCGGGTCCAGGGTCATCGTGCCCGCCGCCGCGCCCAGCAGCAGGGTGTCGCCGACCTGTACGTGGTGCACGAGGGAGGCGCTGACCAGGCCGCCCGGCACGGCCCGGACATGCAGGACGAGCGAGCCGTCCTCGCGCGGGGCGTTGGCCACCGAGTAGTTACGCCACAGCCGCGGCCAGCGCGGGGTCTGGATGCTGACGTGCTGGCCGGCCCGATACGGCACCGGCTGACTGGGCAGCAGGGTCAGCACGGCCAGGTCGGGGCCGCGCACCTCGTGCTCGACCACCTCGGCCAGCCACCACGGCGGGGACTGCTCGGCGTCCTGCGCGGCGGCCTCGATCATTCCGCCGGTGGCCCGGCCGAACAGCTCGTCCCACGCGGCCGCGGCCTCGTCGGTCCACACCGAGGGGGTGTACCGCGCGAACGTGGCCGCCAGCGCCTGACGGAAACTGTCGAAGTGCTCCTTCTGCACGCCGAACTTGCGGTGGGCCCGGCCCAGGCCGTCCAGGTAGCCGGCCAGCTGATCCGGGCCGGTGCTGCTGGCAATGATGCGGGTCAGTGCCTGATAAAACCTTTTCCTCTGACCGTCCATCGCGGGCGGAAACATGGCTCGCGCCTGCGGTTCAATCGCGAACAGGTGACCATAGAAGTAGGTCATAGCTGAATCGGAAACGGGGTCGATCGCGGCGAACAAGCGGCTGAGCGGATTGCTCGCCGAAGCGGCCGGCATTTCCGCCTCTGTTTCGCCGCTGAAGAAACTCTGAGCCAGGTCGGCCGGGGTCTGCCTGGAAGGACGGTCCGGAGGCGACTGCGGGTCGCCACCACCGGAAGGAACCATGTGTCCAGCCTCCACCCATTGTCCAGCAATCAGAATAGATGCTGGCAAAGCCACTTTTAATGTCCTCAGACTATGCGGAATCAGTGGCTATTAGGTACGTCAAACACTATGTGACATCGATAACATCGGAGTCGTGTCAATTTGAGATATTAACGGACGCCGAATTTAGGATTCATCGGCAAAAGCCATTGTGACGGTAATATCCCCTCGGTCCGCTTCGTGCCCGTTACGGCCTTAACGTTCCGATCGGGGGAGCGGCGGGCCCGGCCGGGGCGGGCCCGCCCGGGCAGGCTTTCTGGGGAACTTTGTCAAGGCGCTGACCTGGCTCGGTGCCAATGCACCATGATGGTCAGGGGAGCGCTTACGCGACCTGTTGGACTTTTGCGACCAACACCCAGGAGGGGTGCATGGCCCGGCCGCTCATCGGGATCACCGGCCAGCTCGAGGCTGCTCATTGGGGCGACTGGGTACGTGAGGCTGTGCTCTCTCCGCTGACGTACACCCGGGCGGTGGAACGCGCGGGCGGCACGCCCGTGGTCGTCCCCCCGGTTCCGCCGGAGAGCGTGGCCCGGCTGGTCGAAGGGCTCGACGGCCTGGTGCTGACCGGCGGTACCGACGTGAGCCCGGCCCTGTACCAGGAACTGCCGCACGAGCAGACCGAGGCCCCGGACCGCCGCCGGGACCGGTTCGAGGTGGCCGTGGTGCGGGCCGCCATCGAAGCCGGCCTGCCGTTCCTGGCCATCGGCCGCGGCCTGCAGGTGCTGAACGTGGCCCGCGGCGGCACGCTGATCCAGCACCTGCCCGAGGCCGTCGGCCACACCGGCCACGCGCCCGGCACGGCCAAGATGACCCAGCACGACGTGACGTTCTCCGAAGGCAGCGCGCTGGGCAAGCTGCTCGGCAGCAAGACTCAGGTGCTGGCCCTGCACCACCAGGCGGTCAAGCAGGCCGGCGACGGCCTGGTCGCCGTGGCCTGGGCCGACGACCAGGTCATCGAGGCGGTCGAGCTGGAGGGGCACCGGTTCGCCATCGGCGTCCAGTGGCACCCGGAGGAAGGCAACGACCCGCGGCTGCTGCAGGCCCTGGTCAAAGCGGCCACCCCCACCCCCACGCCCGCGCCCGCCGTCAACGGCGGCCGGAAGTCACGCGGCCGGGTCGGCGTCCGGCGCTGACCGGAGTTCCGGCGCTGACCGGAAGTTGCCGACCGGGCGTCACAGCGGGGGCTGGTAGCCGCCGATCCAGTGGATCTTGAGCCAGGTCATGGCCGAAGCCCAGGCCCCGGTCACCTCGAGCACTCCCACCACGACCAGGAGCGCCCCGCCGATGCGGGTCACCAGCCGGGCGTGGCGGCGGGCGTAGCCGAACACCCGCATGCTGCGCTGGAAGGCCACCGACACGATCAGGAACGGCACGCCCAGGCCCAGTCCGTAGATGAAGGCCAGGAACGCGCCGCGGGTGGCCGTTCCGGTCGTGGTCGACAGGGCCAGCACGGTGGCCAGGGTCGGGCCGATGCACGGCGTCCAGCCCAGGCCGAACATCACGCCCAGCAGCGGGGCTCCGGCCAGCCCGGCCCGCGGCCGGAGCGACGGGCGCAGCACCCGGCCCGCGAACGAGAACCGGTCCAGCAGCCCGGCGAACAGCAGGCCGAGCACGATCGTGACCGCGCCCAGCACCTGGGTCACGCCGGTCTGGTGGTGGGCCAGCAGGCTGCCGCCCAGGCTGCCCGAGGCCGCGCCGTAGGTGGCGAACAGGGCCGAGAAGCCCAGCACGAACAGCAGGGTCCCGGCGATCGTCCGCCCCCGGCCCGGCCGGGCCGGAGGCGCGGTGACCGTGGTCACGGTGGCGGTGGCGACGCCCCCACCGTCCTGCGCCACGGCACTCGCGCCGGCCTGACCGCCACGACCGCTACCTTCGATATCTGAATTCTGGACATCCGTGCCCGACATCCCGGTGGCGTAGGCCAGGTAGCCCGGCACCAGGGGCAGGCAGCACGGGGAGATGAAGGTGATGGCCCCGGCCGCGGCGGCGATCGGCGCGGCCAGGATGAGCGGGCCGGAGAAGACCAGCTGCTGCACTCCGCTGATGTCCGGTTCACCCCCTTCCGGTCCGGCGAACCTCCTCCACTATGGCATGTCGTAGAGCCGCGGGGGTGCGGCGGCCGGTAAGGTCTTGGCGTGAAGTCGGTCCCCGCCCGCCTGCTGCTGGGCGCCGGCGCGGGTGCGTTCGTCCTGGCCATCGGGTTGTACGTGGTCTACGGGGTGATCCACCCGGCCAGCTGGACACTGGACCCGGTCGACCTGGCCGTCTACCGGTCCGGCGGCCTCATCGTCCGCGGGGTCCGGCCCGATTTCAACCCCCATGTCTACGCGCCGCTGTACCAGTGGGGCGGATACGGCGGTCTGGGGCTGAAGTTCACTTATACCCCGTTCGCGGCCATCGCCTTCGCGCTGATCTCGTTCATCCCGTGGGGCGTGCTGCCCCAGCTGTCCATGGCCGTCAACGTCGCCGCCCTGGTCGCGGCCCTGTGGTACACGTTCCGCGGCCTCGGTTACTCCGGGCGGGTCCGGGCCGGGGCCACCCTGCTGGCCGCGGCCGCGGTGTTCTGGACCGAGCCGGTCGTGCGCACCTTGTACCTGGGCCAGATCAACCTGGTCCTGATGGCCCTGATCATCTGGGACCTGACCCAGCCCGACACCGGACGCCGCCGGTGGTGGAAGGGCTTCGGGGTCGGCGTCGCGGCCGGGATCAAGCTGACCCCACTGGTGTTCATCCCCTATCTGCTGCTGGCCCGCAAGTACCGGCAGGCGGCCATGGCCACGGCCGGGTTCGCGTTCACCGTGCTGGCCGGCTTCGTCATCCAGCGGCACGACTCGGTCAAGTGGTGGTTCGGCGGGCTGTTCTTCCAGGGGGGCCGGACCGGGTTCACCGGCTGGGAGGGCAACCAGTCGCTGCGCGGCCTCATCACCCGGCTGGCCGGCAGCATCAACGGCGCGAACCGGGAGTGGATCGTGGCCGCCGTGATCGCGGGGGTCATCGGGATCGTCAGCGCGGCCGTGCTGGACCGGCACGGGCACCAGATGGCCGGCCTGCTGGCCGCGGCCCTGACCGGCCTGCTGCTGTCGCCGATCAGCTGGGACCACCACTGGGTCTGGATCGCCCCCGGCGCGGCTGTGGCCGGCCACTACGCGGTCCGGGCCTGGCGCGGGTCGCGCGGGCAGGCCGTGGCCTGGGGCGCGCTGGCCGTGGGCATCATCGGGGTGTACGGAGCCTGGCCCGGCAGCCTGTGGGGCGAGCCCACCGACCTGGGCGGCTTCTCGCTGGGCCTTCTGTGGCAGCCGCCGCAGACCGACCCGCTCACCTACTACACCAAGGGCGACCAGCCCTGGTTCGCCGAGTACCACTGGCACGGCTTCCAGCTGATCACCGGGAACTGCTTCGTGCTGGGCGGGCTGGCCCTGCTGGTGCTGCTGGCCGTGGCCGCGCTGCGGCTGAGCCGCCGCGATCCGCTTCCGGCTGGCCGCCCCGGCCTGGACGCCACCACCCCCGGCCGGGCGCCGAGCCGGACGGCGTTATAGTCGCGCGGAGTACCGCTGCCGAAAGGGGTCTCATGCGCGCCACACCGCCGTTCCGTGCCGACCACGTGGGAAGCCTGCTGCGCCCGCCCCGCCTGCTCCAGGCCCGGGACGAGTTCGCGGCCGGCCGACTGTCCGCCGAGGATCTGAAGGCCGTCGAGGACGAGGCCATCAGCGACGTGGTGGCCATGCAGGAAGAGGTCGGGCTGCAGTCCGCCACCGACGGCGAGTTCCGCCGTGCCTCCTGGCACATGGACTTCATCTACAGCCTGGGCGGCATCACCAAGGTGCCCGGCAACATCACGGTCAACTTCCGCAACGCGAGCGGGGACCTGGAGGCCGCCTTCGCGGCCCTGCGCATCGACAGCAAGGTGCGGCTGAACGAGACGATCTTCGAGGACGCCTTCACCTACCTGCAGTCCCAGGTCAAGTCGGCCATCCCCAAGCTGACCATCCCGTCGCCGAACATGGTCCATTACCGGGGTGGGCCGGCCGCCATCGACGAGACCGTGTACCCGGACATCGAGGAGTTCTGGTCCGACCTGTCGGCCGCCTACGCCGAGCAGGTCCGGCGGCTCGGGGCCCTGGGCTGCCAGTACCTGCAGTTCGACGACACCAGCCTGGCCTACCTGAACGACCCGGCCCAGCGGGCCGAGATCGCCTCCCGCGGCGACGACGCCGAGCACCTGCACCTGCGCTACATCAAGCAGATCAACGACGCGCTGGCCGGCAAGCCCGACGGCATGGCCGTGACCACCCACATGTGCCGCGGCAACTACCGGTCCTCCTGGGCCGCCGAGGGCAGCTACGACTTCGTGGCCGAAGCCCTGTTCAGCGAGCTCAAGGTGGACGGTTTCTTCCTGGAGTACGACGACACCCGGTCCGGCGGCTTCGAGCCGCTGCGCTTCGTGCCCAAGGGCAAGATGGTCGTGCTCGGTCTGGTCACCACCAAGAGCGGCGAGCTGGAGGACCCGGACCAGCTCAAGCGCCGTATCGACGAGGCCTCGCACTACGTGCCGCTGGACCAGCTGTGCCTGTCGCCGCAGTGCGGGTTCTCCTCCACCGTCGAGGGCAACGTGCTCACCTACGACCAGGAAGTGGCCAAGCTGCGGCTGATCGCGGACGTGGCCCGGGACGTCTGGGGCGACTGAGCTTCGGGGTGCTGGAAGACGTTGTCGAACTGCTGGCCTGCCCGGTCTGCGGTGCTTCCTTCGGCCTGAGTGGATCGGTGCTGCGCTGCGGCCACGGGCACGGCTTCGACGTGGCCCGGCAGGGCTACGTCAACCTGATGCCCGGCGGCGCGCGGCCCGGCACCGCCGACACCGCCGAGATGGTCGCGGACCGGGCGGCGTTCCTCGGGGCCGGGCACTACCAGCCACTGGCTTCGGCGGTGTCGGACCTGGCCGCGACGGCGGTGGGTTCGGCTCCGGCTCCGGGGGAGATGCCGGTCGTCCTGGACGCGGGCGCCGGGACCGGCTACTACCTGGCCGCCGTGCTGGCGCGGCTGGGGTCCGGGGCGGTGGGCCTGGCCCTGGACGTGTCGGCCCGGGCCCTGCGCCGGGCCGCCCGGGCCGCCCCCGGCATCGGCGCGGTGGCCTGGGACACCTGGCGGCCGCTCCCGGTCCGGTCCGGGACGGTGGCCCTGGTCCTCAACATCTTCGCCCCCCGCAACGGCCCCGAATTCCACCGCATCCTGCGCTCCGACGGCACCCTGCTGGTCGTCACCCCCGCTCCCGGTCACCTGGCCGAACTGGCCACTACGGCCGGCCTGATCAGCGTGGACGAGCACAAGGATGAGCGCCTGGCCGCCACCCTCGGCCCGCACTTCACGCTCACCGGCCGCCAGGACCTCTCGTTCCCCCTGCGCCTCACCCACCCCGACGCGGCCCGCCTGGTCGCCATGGGCCCCTCGGCCTGGCACACCACCCCCGCCGACACCCGCGCCCGCCTGGCCCCCCGGCCCGAACCCATTCCGGTAACGGCCGCCTTCACCCTGACCACCTACCGCCCCCGCTGACCCGGCGGGGCCGGTGCCATCGCGCCGCGTGTAACGGGTGGTGACGGGGGTGTGAACTTCTGGGCCGGTTCAGGGGTCGGTGGGCGAATCTGGCCGCGCCGGGCGGGGGAGTGCGGTAGCCAGCCAGGTAAGGTCACGGCGTGGGCCAGATTGACGGGGGCGGCAACCAGACCGGGGACCGTACGGTCATTGACCCGGCGGATCAGCCAGGTCACGACGGCCCTGGCGACGAGGTCGGCCCGGTCAGCCCGGCGTCGAACCGGATTCTGACCATCCCCAATGGGCTCAGCCTGCTGCGGCTACTGGGCGTGCCGGTGTTCTTGTGGCTGGTGCTCGGGCCGCACCAGGACGCCTGGGCGGTTGGGCTGCTGATCGCGTCGGCCGCCACCGACTGGCTGGACGGGAAGATCGCCCGGGCGTTCAACCAGCAGAGCAAGCTGGGCGAGGCCCTGGACCCGGCCGCTGACCGGCTGTACATCGCGGCCACGCTGATCGCGCTGGCCGTCCGGAACATCATCCCGTGGTGGCTGGTCGCGCTGCTGGCGGTGCGGGAACTGATGGTGGCCGGGGCGCTGGGGCTGCTCAAGCGCCGCCTCGGCTTCGGCACCCTGCAGGTAAGTTTTGTGGGGAAAACAGCTACTCTTTGCCTTCTGTATGCATTTCCGCTGCTGCTCCTCGGAACCTACGCGGGGAACCTGGGCGAGGTCACCCGGATCCTCGGGTGGGCCTTCGCTGGCTGGGGCACCGCACTGTACTGGTGGGCGGCAGCCCTCTACCTGGTCCAGGCCCGGATGCTGCTCACCGGCGAGCCAGCCGCGAGCGGGACGGCCGAGCACGGTACTCCGGAGGGAGCGGCGTAAGCCTTGAAGGCTGTCGTGATGGCAGGCGGCGAAGGGACGCGGCTGCGCCCGATGACCGCCAACCAGCCCAAGCCCCTGCTACCCGTGGCCAACCGGCCGATCATGGAGCACGTCCTCCGGCTGCTGCGCCGGCACGGCTTCACCGACACCGTGGTGACCGTTCAGTTCCTGGCCGCCCTGGTCCGTAACTACTTCG
>DASXJM010000043.1:0-6020 GCA_036497405.1 Streptosporangiaceae bacterium
ATGCTCATCTCGGCCCGCTCGTCGTAGGGCAGGTGGTCCAGGGCCAGGCGGCGGAAGATGTAGTCCATCACCGAGCTGGCGATGCGGACGTCCGGGTCGTCGGTCAGGCCGGCCGGCTCGAACCGCATGTTGGTGAACTTGCCCACGTACGACTCGAGCGGAATGCCGTACTGCAGGCCGACCGAGATCGCGATCGAGAAGGCGTCCATCACGCCGGCCAGGGTGGAACCCTGCTTGCCGAGCTTGAGGAACACCTCGCCCACGCCGTCGTCCGGGTAGTTGGAGACGGTCATGTAGCCCTCGGCGCCGGCCACCGAGAACTTGGTCACGGTGGCGGGCCGCTGCCGGGGCAGCTTGCGCCGGATCGGCCGGTGCACGGCCGCCTCCACCGCCTCGGCCACCTTGGCCTCGACCTCGGCCTTGACGTCCTGCTCGGTGACCTTCTTCTTGGAGACGGACAGCGGCTGGCCGACCTTGCAGTTGTCGCGGTAGATGGCCAGCGCCTTGAGGCCGAGCTTCCAGCCCTCGAAGTAGATCTTCTCGATGTCCTCGACCGTCGCGCTCTCCGGCATGTTGACGGTCTTGCTGATCGCGCCGGACAGGTGCGGCTGGACCGCGGCCATCATCCGGACGTGACCCATCGGGCTGATGGCCCGCTCCCCCATGGCGCAGTCGAACACCCCGTAGTGCTCCGGCCGCAGGCCGGGGGCGTCAACCACGTGGCCGTGCTCGGAGATGTACTCGGTGATGGCCTCGATCTGCTCGGACTGGTAGCCGAGGTTCTTCAGGGCCCGCGGCACGGTCAGGTTGACGATCTGCATGGAGCCGCCGCCGACCAGCTTCTTGAACTTGACCAGGGCCAGGTCCGGCTCGATGCCGGTGGTGTCGCAGTCCATCATCAGGCCGATGGTGCCGGTCGGGGCGAGCAGGCTGGCCTGGGCGTTACGGTAGCCGTTGGCCGCGCCGAGCCGCTGTGCCTCCTGCCAGACGGCGGCGGCCTGGCCCTGGATCTCGCGGTCCATCGCGCCGACCAGCCGCACGTTGCCGGTGGCCTCGGCGTGCTTGCGCATGACCCGCTGGTGGGCGGTGGCGTTGCGCTCGTAGCCGTCGTAGGGCCCGACCACGCCGGCCAGCTCGGCGGACCGCTTGTAGGCGGCGCCGTTCATCAGCGCGGTGATCGCCCCGGCGATGGCCCGGCCGCCCTCGGAGTCGTAGGCGTGGCCGGTGGCCATGAGCAGCGCGCCCAGGTTGGCGTAGCCGATGCCGAGCTGGCGGAAGGCTCGCGTGGTCTCACCGATCTTCTCGGTCGGGAAGTCCGCGAAGCAGATCGAGATGTCCATCGCGGTGAAGATCAGCTCGGTGATCTTCCGGAACCGCTCGACGTCGAAGGTGTCGTCGTCGCGCAGGAACTTCAGCAGGTTGATGCTGGCCAGGTTGCAGGAGGAGTTGTCCAGGTGGACGTATTCCGAGCACGGGTTGCTGGCGGTGATCCGGCCCGACTCGGGGCAGGTGTGCCAGTCGTTGATCGTGCCGTCGTACTGGATGCCGGGGTCGGCGCACGCCCACGCGGCCTTGGCCACCTTGTGCAGCAGGTCCTTGGCCCCGACCCGGTTGATCACCTCGCCGGTGCGGCGGCCGAGCAGGGCGAAGTCGCGATCGTCCTCCACCGCCCGCATGAACTCGTCGGAGACCCGGACCGAGTTGTTGGCGTTCTGGTACTGGACGCTGACGATGTCCGAGCCGCCCAGGTCCATGTCGAACCCGGCGTCGCGGAGAACGCGGACCTTCTCTTCCTCGCGGGCCTTGGTCTCGACGAACTCTTCGATGTCGGGGTGGTCGATGTCGAGGACGACCATCTTGGCGGCCCGCCGGGTGGCGCCGCCGGACTTGATCGTGCCCGCCGAGGCGTCGGCGCCGCGCATGAACGAGACCGGGCCGCTGGCGGTGCCGCCCGAGGACAGCAGTTCCTTGCTGGACCGGATCCGGGACAGGTTCACGCCGGCCCCGGAGCCGCCCTTGAAGATCAGGCCCTCTTCCCGGTACCAGTTCAGGATCGAGTCCATGGTGTCGTCCACGGCCAGGATGAAGCACGCGGAGACCTGCTGCGGCGAGGTGGTGCCGACGTTGAACCAGACCGGCGAGTTGAAGCTGAAGACCTGGTGGATGAGCGCGTACTTCAGCTCGTGGTCGAAGACCTCGGCGTCGGCCTCGGTGGCGAAGTAACCGTGCTTGCGGCCGGCCTCGACGTAGACGCCGACGACCCGGTCCACCAGCTGCTTGAGGCTCCACTCGCGCTGCGGGGTCCCCACCGCACCGCGGAAGTACTTGGTGGTCACGATGTTGGCCGCGTTGATGGACCAGAAGTCAGGGAACTCGACGCCGCGCTGCTCGAAGTTGACCGTGCCGTCGCGCCAGTTCGTCATGACGACGTCGCGGCGCTCCCAGGTCACCTCGTCGTAGGGGTGCACGCCCTTGGTGGTGTGGATGCGGCTGACCCGCAGCCCCTTGCGTGCGCTCTTGCTCTTGGAAGCAGTGGTCCCGCTCACCGTCTCCGTCATGCCAAAAGCCCCCTTCTGCAGCCTCACCCGGGCCACTCGTCCTGTTGCAGGTCATTCACGAATTTTCGAAAATCTACGGTGCGGTTACCCGCGCTGGTGCTCGTCCCGCAGGGACTCGATCTCCTTCTCGAAGTCGGCCAGCGACTCGAATCCCCGGTAGACCGAGGCGAACCGCAGGTAGGCGACCTCGTCGAGCTCTCGCAGTGGTCCCAGGATGGCCAGGCCCACCTCGTGCGAAGGCATCTCCGCGCAGCCCCGGGACCGAATCGTCTCCTCGACCTGCTGGGCCAGGATGGCCAGCTGGTCCTCATCGACCGGGCGCCCCTGGCAAGCCCGGCGCACACCCCGCACGATCTTGTCCCGGACGAACGGCTCGGTCACTCCGCTCCGCTTGGCCACCATCAGGATGACCGTCTCCTGAGTGGTAAAACGCTTTCCGCACTCAGGACATGCCCGGCGGCGGCGGATCGCCACCCCGTCCTCGGCCGTCCGGCTGTCGATCACGCGGCTATCCGGGTGCCGGCAGAAAGGACAGTGCATGAGCGACCACACCTCCGAACGGCGCTACTGGCCTGGGTCTAACCTGTGGACACAAGCTGTGGAGAAAATACAACGGTGTAACTACTAGATGTTGTGGTTACCGTAGACCACCGCCCCCAGTGGTCGCAAGCGCCGCCGGCGTGTCGCCGTAAAACGCCGACGGGACAGCGTCTGCGCAGCCCACCCGGCGTGTCGCGGTGCTGGAACGGGCTGGTTCGGCCGGGTGCTCAGGGTGCCATGGCAGGTCAGCGACACGCCCGGGCTCGGCGGGGATCGGTGCGGACGGACCCCAGATGTGGGGGTCCGTCCGGGCGCCGGGCCTACTGGCGCGGCACCCAGAGGCGCTGGCCCACGGTCACGGACGCGCTGGACAGATGGTTGGCGGACAGGATGTCCTGCACGACCGTCTGCGGGTCGGCGTGGGGATGGGTCCGCTGCGCGATCGACCAGAGCGTGTCACCGGGCTGGACGAAGACCCGCGTGTCGGCCGCGTGGGCGGCGGCGGGCGCGCTGGCCTGGGCCGCGGTGGCCCCGGCCACGAACAGGCCGGCCAGCACCAGGGCGGCCAGCACGGCCAGGACCACCCGGCCGCGCCGGGTCAGGCGGATCGCCGGGCGGGCCGGAGGCAGGGCCGTGGCCGGGGACGGGGCCACCGACGGCGCGAAGCGAGCCTTGGCCACCGTGGCCAGCCAGGCCTCGTCGGCCGCGGCGGCCAGCCGCATCTCGGCCACGGACGGGCGGGTCGCACCCGGCCGGGGCGGCAGGGCCAGGACGGTGGACGCGACGTCACGGCGCGCGCTCATCGCCCGGGCGGCCCGGTCGCCGGAAAAGCGCTCACCGCCCCCGGGGAATGTCCAGTCCCCGTCGGGCAGCCGCTCGTCGCGGCTGGGAAAAAGCTGGCGCACCGGCGTGGCGCGGCGCGCCCGCCGGGCGGATGTTGCGGCCCTCGTGCGGTGGTGGTCCCCCGACGGCGGCTGCTCCACAGGAAGAGCACTCATGCCGACCTCCTCATCAAACGTTCTTTCGATAAGCGGCTGTTCGATCGTATACCTGTTCGATCGAACGAAGCTACGACATCTTTGTACCGGGCGGGTCTGACATTTTGCCGACACGTCGAACAGATGTTTGAGGTCGGGGGACGCAACCGTTACTCTCGGCTTCAGATAGGCAATAACCGGATTGGAAGGTCGACGATGGACAACGGCAGTACGGATAACGCCGCCACGGGCGCCGGCGCTGCGCCGCGGCCGAAGGGAAAACCCGGGCGGAAGCCGAAGGGCAGCGTTCCGCCGGTGGTGACGGTGACTCCGGACAAGCCGGAGCCCGGGCACGTTCTGACCTGGCGGCAGCGGAAGGTGCTGCAGGTAATTCGCGATTCAGTTCAGAAGCGCGGATATCCGCCGTCAATGCGGGAAATTGGTGAAGCGGTCGGGCTGACCAGCACCTCGAGCGTTTCGTACCAGCTTTCGACTCTGCAGGCGAAGGGATATCTGCACCGGGACGCCGGACGCCCGCGCACGGTGGAAGTGCGGCTGCCCGGGCATTCACCGGTGCGGCCCGAGGTGGAGGCCGAGGAAGAAGAGGTGCCGCCCGCCGCGGGCGCGTTCGACATTCCCTCGCAGGAGGCGGCCTACGTGCCGCTGGTCGGGCGAATCGCCGCTGGTGGCCCGATCCTGGCCGAGCAGCGGGTGGAGGACGTGTTCCCGCTGCCCAAGCAGCTGGTCGGCGAGGGCGAGCACTTCCTGCTCAAGGTCAGCGGTGACTCGATGATCAACGCCGCGATCACTGATGGTGACTGGGTGGTGGTCCGGGCCCAGCCGGACGCGGAGAACGGCGAGATCGTCGCGGCCATGGTCGAGGGTGAAGGTCCCGAGGGCGAGGCCACGGTCAAGACGTTCAAGAAGAGCGACGGGCACGTGTGGCTGATGCCGCACAACCCGGTCTACGCCCCCATCCTGGGCGACGACGCGTCCATTCTGGGCAAGGTCGTCGCCGTCCTGCGCCGAGTGTGAGCAAGGGCCGGCCGTTCCCGCGGTGTCTGCCTGCTGGGGGTGATGGACCGGCCGGCCCTGGATTCAGTTCGCGACGATGTTGACCAGCTTGGGTGCGCGCACGATGACCTTGCGGATGGACTGCCCGCCCAGCGCACGGATCACGCCCGCGGCCGACAGTGCCGCTTCCCGCAGGTCGTCCTCGGCGATGCCGGGCGCGACCTCCAGCCGGTCACGCACCTTGCCGTTGACCTGAACCACACAGGTCACCGACTCCGCGACCAGCAGGTCCTGGTCGGCCTGCGGCCAGCCGGCCTTGGCCACCGAGGCCTCCCGGCCCAGCAGCTCCCAGCATTCCTCGGCCGTGTACGGGGCGAACACCGACAGCAGCACGGCCAGCACCTCGGCCGCCTCCCGCACCGCCGGGTCACCAGCTCCCGGGCCGGTGTCGATGGTCCGGCGCGCCGCCGTGACCAGCTCCATCAGCCGGGCGACGGCCACATTCAGCCGGTAGGCCTCGACCAGCCGGGTCGCCTCGTCGATGGTGTGGTGGGTGACGCGGCGCAGGTTCAGGTCACCGTCGGCCAGGGCGGACCCGGCCGCGGGCGGCCCCGCGGCGGCGACGTCGGCAGCCAGCCGGTGGACCCGGCCCAGGAACTTGACCATGGCCTCGGGCTTGACGTCGGCCCAGTCGATGTCGTCCTCGGGTGGGCTGGCGAAGACCATGGTCAGCCGGATGGCGTCCACACCGTGGGCGGCCAGCTGCCGGCCCAGGTCCACGCCGTTGCCGAGCGACTTGGACATGGCCTTGCCGCCGTTGATGACCTGGCCCTGGTTGAGCAGCCGGGTGAACGGCTCCCGGAACTCGGTCAGGCCCATGTCGTGCAGCACCTTGACGAAGAACCGGCTGTACAGCAGGTGCAGGATCGCG
>DASXJM010000044.1:0-2225 GCA_036497405.1 Streptosporangiaceae bacterium
TCCGGGTGGGCGGCGGCGAACTCGGCCGTCTGCTCGGCGACCCGGTCCGGCAGCACGCCCGGGAACAGGAAGTACCGGGCCACCACGATGCGCTGGGCACCCAGGCGGCGGCAGCGTTCCAGGCCTTCGGGGACGCTGGGGCGGGCCAGGGAGATGAACGCGGTGTCGGTGAACTCGTAGTCGCGGCCCTCCCACAGCAACCGGGCCACCTTGACCACGTCGGCGTTGCCGTCCGGGTCGGTGGTGCCGCGCCCGGTCACCAGCACCGCGGGCGGCCCGGCCATGCCCGCGCGGACGGCGTCGACCCGGGCCGCCAGCAGGTCCAGCAGCACCGGGTGCGGGCCCAGCGGGCGTCCGTAGCGGATCTTCAGCCCGGGGTGCCGTTCGGTCTCGCGGGCCAGCGCCGCGGGCACGTCGCCCTTGGAGTGCCCGGCCGCGGCCAGCATCAGCGGGACCGCGACCAGGCTGCGCTGACCCTGCCCGACCAGGCCGGTCACCGCGTCCCGCAGCGGCGGCTCGGACAGCTCGATGAACCCGCCCGCCACGGCGTGCCCGCTGCGGCGGCCCACCCGCTCGGTCAGCGCGGTGAAGCCGGCCACACCCTCAGGATCCCGGGTGCCGTGCCCGGCGATCAGCAGGGCAGGCCCGGACGGGGCGGGCTCGGAAGAGGCCTGCTGGGCCGGGGCGGGGTTCGACGGGGCCGGGCTCAACGACGGCCGCCCGTGAGCCGGCTGGCGGGCTGTCCCTCTTCGTCCTGCTGACGGGCCACCCGCAGCAGTGCGTTGAACGCGGCCGCGGCCACCGCCGAACCACCCTTCTCGGACTTGTTGCTGAGCGCGGGCAGCCCGCTGTGGCGCAGCTTGGCCTTGCTGTCGGCCGCGCCCACGAACCCGACCGGCATGCCGATGATCAAGGTCGGGCTCACGTCCCGCTGCAGGATCTCCTCCAGTGCGGTCGGGGCGCAGCCGATGACCCAGATCGCGCCCGGCCCGGCCTCACCGAAGGACAGCCGGGCCGCGGCGGCCGACACGGTGATGCCGACCGTGCGCGACAGCCGGGTGGCCAGGCCCTCGCCGACCTTGCAGATCACCGGGTAGCCGGTGATGCCGGAGGCCACCATGGCCACGTCGGTGACCACCGGGGCCCCGCGCCGGATGGCGGCCACCCCGGCGGCCAGCGCGTCCTCGTCGGCCACGACGTCGGTGGCGTAGTCGAAGTCGGCGCTGGCGTGGATGACCCGTTCGGTGACCGCGCGGGCCAGCGGGGGCAGGTGGCTCAGGTCGATCCGGGAACGCAGAATGCGGTAGGACTCGGCCTCGATCGGGTGCGGGTCACCAGGACGCGGCTCGCTGGACGAGGGCTCGAACTCAGTCACGTTTCCTCCCGGACGACGGCACGCCTTCGACAATAGGGCGCGCGGTCACGATGTGCCTGCCCAGCGGTACTCCCGCGGGGTCACCATCCGCCCGGCCACCAGCCTGGTCCGCGACGACCCGACCACGACCAGGGTGCGCATGTCGACCACGGCCGGATCGAAGGCGGCCAGGGTGGCGGTGCCGGCCGACTGGCCCGGGCGGGTGGCGTCGCGAACCCAGCCGACCGGGGTGCCGGGCGGCCGGTGCCCGGCCAGGATGGCCAGGGCCTTGCGGAGCTGCCAGGCCCGCTGCTGGCTGGCCGGGTTGTAGAGGCACACGACCAGATCGGCTTCGGCGGCCGCGGTGAGCCGGCGTTCGATGATCTCCCACGGCGTGTGCAGGTCAGACAGGGAGATCATGGTGTGGTCGTGGCCGAGGGGGGCGCCCAGCACGGCGGCCGCGGCTAGGGCGGCGGTGACGCCGGGGACGCCGATGACGTCAATGCCGGGGCCGGCGGTTTCCAGGGCCGGGCTGCCCATGGCGTAGACGCCGGCGTCGCCGGAGCCGATCAGGGCCACGGCGTGACCAGCGGCGGCGTCGGCCACCGCGGCCTCGGCCCGTTCCTGCTCCTGGCCCAGGCCGCTGGCGCGGACGGTGGTGCCGGGGCGGAGGAGGTCTTCGACCTGCCGGAGGTACTGGTCCAGGCCGACCACGATGCTGGCCCGCCTCAGCTCGGCGACGGCGCGGGGGGTGAGGAGGTCGCGGGCTCCGGGCCCGATGCCGACGATGGCCAGGCGGCCGCGCGGCTGGGCGCGGGCGATGGCGACGGTCGCGTGAGCGCTGATGCGCTTAGGAACGATGAGGTCTTCG
>DASXJM010000045.1:0-9133 GCA_036497405.1 Streptosporangiaceae bacterium
GAGCCGGGCGGGTGCTGGCCGTGGTGTATGCGGCGAGCCCGGCTCCCGACGTTCAATATTTTGGTCCTTACCTGGGCGGAGTGCGGACGCGGCAGGCGGTGTCGGCGCTGTGCCGGATCCGGCCCGGCGCGGGCGCCGGCCTGGCGGCCCGCGGCGCCCACCAGGACCTGATCCTGGCCCGGGCGCGCGGGCACGACCCGGCCGCGGCCGGAGCCGGACAAGCAGCCCGGCCAGGAGACCTGGACGACCTGGCCGCCATCCTGGCCAGAGACCTGGCCGCGGTGGCCCGGGCCCAGGCCGAGCTGACCGCGATCCGGGACCGGGCCGCCCACCACCTGGCCTTCGAGTTCGCGGCCAAGGTCCAGGCCGAGGCCGAAGCCCTGGACTGGGTGACCGGGCCGCAGCGGGTGACCAGCATGGACCCCGGCGACCTGGACGTCTACGGCTGGGCCGGAGGCACGCTGGTGCACTTCGGCGTGCGCGCGGGACGGCTGAGCCACTGGTCCCAGCGCGTCTGCCCCGACCAGGCCGCGGCCCAGCCCCGCCTGGCCGCGACCCCGCCCGGCTGGGCCGAGTTCGCCGTCCGCAACGCCGAGCTGGCCGCCCAGCTGGCGGGCTGAACTTTCGACCTGCGCACCGGTCCGGCGTCCGCGCCCGGGATGACCCGGGCCTTGACCCTGCTGTTCGCGGTCGCGGGCGGGGCCGCGGTCGGGAACCTCTACTACGTCCAGCCCCTGCTGGCCGTCATCGCGGCTTCGCTGCACGTCGGCAGCGCGACCGCCGGGCTGCTGGTCACCGCGACCCAGGTCGGCTACGCCACCGGGCTCGTGCTCATCGTCCCGCTCGGCGACGTCCGTGACCGGCGGCGGCCATGGTCCTGGTCGGGGTGACCACGGTCTCGGGCCAGATCCTGACCCCGTTCGCCGGCGACCTGACCGACGACGGCTCTCGCGGCCGGGTCCTCGGCATCGTGGTCAGCGGCCTGCTCACCGGCATCCTGGCGGCCAGGATCCTCGGTGGCCTGATCGCCGGGGTGGCGGGCTGGCGGACGGTGTTCGCTCTCGCGGCCGGCCTCATGGTCGTGCTGGCCGCCCTGCTCTGGCGGCTGGCCCCCACGCTGCCCCCCAAGACCAGCAGCCGCTACGGTGCCCTGCTCCGCTCGGTGGCCACCCTGGTCCGGCACGAGAGCCGGCTGCGGATCCTGATGGCCCTCGGCATGGTCAGCATGGCCACGTTCACGCTGTTCTGGACCGCGCTGACGTTCCTGCTCAGTGACCGGCACTACCATTACTCGACCACGATCATCGGGCTGTTCGGCCTGGCCGGCCTGGTCGGCACGCTGGCCGCCCAGGGCGCCGGGCGGCTGCACGACCGGGGCTGGTCCAACGGCGCCACCGGCGTGTCCTGGGTCATCACCATCCTGGCCTGGCTGTTCAGCCAGTTCGGCCAGGTCTCGCTGGGCTGGCTGCTGGCCGGGGTGGTGGTGTTCGACGTCGGCACCCAGGCTCAGCGCATCCTCAACCAGACCCGGGCCTTCGCCCTGTCGGCCGAGGCCCGCAGCCGGATCAACACCGCCTACGTGGCCGGCAACTTCGTCGGCGCGGCCCTGGGCTCGCTGGCCGCCTCGCTGCTGTGGTCCCTCGGCGGCTGGACCGCCGTCACCGTCACCGGCGGCGGCCTGTCCCTGCTCGCCCTGGCCTTCTGGGCTCTCACCCTGCCCCGCATGCGGGAATGACACCCAGGAAAAATCGGGTTAGACTCCCAAATATGTCAACAACCCAATTGGGTCAAGGACCCGAAAAGAACACGCGCCGTTGGTGGGCGCTGGCCGCGCTGGCGCTGTCCGGGCTGACCATCGGGCTGGACGCCACCGTCCTCAACATCGCGCTGCCGGAGCTGTCCACCTCGCTGCACGCCACCACCGGCCAGTTGCAGTGGTTCAGCACCGCCTACACGCTGGTCGTGGGGGTGGCCATGCTGCCGGCCAGCAACCTCGGCGACCGCTACGGCCGCAAGCGCCTGCTGATCGCGTCGCTGGTGCTGTTCGCGGCCGCCTCGGCCTGGTGCGCCTGGTCGACCTCGCCCGGTGAGCTGATCACGGCCCGGGCCGTCCTGGGCCTGGCCGGCGCCGCGCTCATGCCGCTGGGCTTCGCCATGCTGCCTACCCTGTTCCCCGCCGCCGAAGACCGGTCGCGGGCGGTCATGATCTGGACCGCGGCCAGCACCCTGGGCCTGCCTTTGGGCCCGATCATCGGCGGCTGGCTGCTCAACCACTTCTGGTGGGGCGCGGTCTTCGTGCTCAACGTGCCGCTGGCTCTGGCCGGTGCGCTGGCGCTGCTGGCGTTCCTGCCCGAGGCGCGCAGCGCCCGGCCGGTCCGGCTCGACGTTCCCGGCGCCCTGCTGTCCTCGGCCGGGCTGGGCGCGGTGATCTACGGCTTCATCAACGCCGGCCAGCACGGCTGGGGGACGCTGGTCACCGGGGTCACGATCCTGGCCGGCCTGGCCCTGCTGGCCGCGTTCGTGGCCTGGGAGCGGCACACCAGCCATCCGCTCATCGAGCTGTCGCTGTTCGGGAGCGGCCAGTTCAGCTGGGGCACCGTGCACGCCACGATCGCCAACTTCGCCCTGTTCGGGTTGCTGTTCGCGGTGCCGCAGTTCTTCCAGAGCGTGGCCGGGGCCAGTCCGCTCGGCACCGGGGTCCGGCTGCTGCCGATGATCGGCGGCATCGTCGTGGGCAGCCAGGCCGGGGGCCGGCTGGTCCGGCGCTCCGGGTCCCGGCTGGTCATCACGGCCGGGTTCGCGCTGGCCGCGCTGGCCCTCGGGGCCGCCGCCACCACCCAGGTCAGCACCGGGTACGGCTTCGCGGCGGCCTGGATCGCCGTCCTCGGGTTCGGCGTCGGCCTGGCCCTGCCCGCGGCCATGACCGGCGCCCTCGGCGCCCTGTCGGCCGAGCGGGCCGGGGCCGGCTCCGGCCTGCTACAGGCCCTGCGCCAGGTCGGCGGCACCGTCGGGGTGGCCATCCTCGGCACCGTGCTCAGTGCCGGCTACCGCGACCGGCTGCACCCCGGCCAACTGCCCCCGGCCCTGAACCGCGCCGCCCATGACAGCGTGGCCTCCGGCATCCAGGTCGCCACCACCCTGCATGACACGGCGCTGGCCCAGGCGGTGAAGGTGGCGTTCGTGCACGGCATGGACCTGGCCCTGATCGTGTCCGGGGGCCTGGCCCTGGCCGGGGCGGTGCTGGCCCTGCTCTTCCTGCCCGGCCGGACGCACCGGCCCACGCCCGCCGCTGACGTGCCCTCCGATGCGGAACAATTGGTGACGTGACCACACCGACCAGCCAGCAGCCTGGCCGACAGCTTGGGCTGCGGGAACGCAAGAAGCTCAAGCTGCGGCGCGACGTCCAGGCCGCGGCGCTGCGGCTGTTCGAGGCGCAGGGCTACGAGCAGACCACCGTCGAGCAGATCGCGGCCGCCGCCGACACGTCCACCACCACCTTCTACCGGTACTTCCCGACCAAGGAAGACGTGGTGCTGGACGACGAGTACGACCCGCTCATGGCGGCGGCGGCCCGCGACCGGCCACGGGGCGAGCCGCTGGCCGACACCCTCCGGGCGGCCGTGGCGGCCATGCTTGCGGCGTCCAGTCAGGCTGATCAGGACCAGATCGTGGGCCGGCTGCGGCTCATCCATGAGGTCCCCGCGCTCCGGGCCCGCTACGCCGACGAGGAACGCCGGAACGTGGACATGCTGGCCGACCTGCTGGTCGAGCGGACCGGCCGGCCCCGGGACGACTACCAGCTCGAGCTGACCGCGGCCATGACCGTGGCCGCGCTGTTCACCGCCTCCCGGCGCTGGGCCAGCGGGTGGGGCGTCCCCCCGCTGGCCGACCTGCTCGACCAGGCCATGGCCACCATCGAACCGGTCCTGGCCCGCCTCTGAGCCGCGGGCCTCCGGCCCCCGGCCTAGGTCGTGATGTCCGGGTAGGGCAGGTTGAAGTGAGCCAGCCGGGCCCCGTAGTCACGCTGCATGCTCAGGGGCTCGGGATAGTCGCGTTCGAACATCGCGATCCAGAGGGTCAGGGTCAGGAACGGGTGCGCCCCCAGCTGGAACAGGGCCACGTGGTCCTGCACGGACAGCGCGTCCCGTTCCTCCTCGGTGAAGGACAGCCAGGTGGTGGCCTCGCCCGCGATGCAGTTGAGGATCTGGTTGGCCTGCTCGGCCTCCCACCAGGCCACCGTGCCCGCCGGGTCGTCCCGGTACCGCTCGACCAGGCCGGGGTCGCGGTCGATGGTGAACAGGAACTTGTCGATCAGGTACTTAGACATCGGCGAACCCCCGCGTCCCGTTCGGGTACCAGGTGAAGTAGGCCTCCATGGTGTGGAACAGATCCAGGTTGTCCACGTAGTCGGCCTTGCTGTAGCCCGCGACCCCCATCATCAGCATGAAGTCCATGAACCCGTGGGTGGCGTTGCCGGGAGAGTGCAGGCTGTCCAGGGTCACGTTGGCCAGCACGGCGTCGAGGTCGCCGTTACCGATCCACTCGACCGCCCGGGCGTCGAACTCCGGGTCGGGCCCGTGCTCGCCGAACTGCCGCGGCCCACCCAGCTCGAGCGACAGGTGCCCGGTGCCGATGACCGCCACCCGCAGGTCGCTGGGCCAGCCGTCGATGATCTCCCGCAGGGCCTGGCCGAGCTTGACGAACCGTTCCGGCCGGGGGAGTGGCGGGGCGAAGATGTTGGTGTAGATCGGCACCACCGGCAGGTCGTTCTGCGGCCGCACGGTGAAGATCGGGCACGTGATCGAGTGATCGACCCGCAGCTCGTTGGAGAACGCGAAGTCGAAGCCCGCGTCCAGCCCGGCCCGCAAGATGTGCCCGGACAGCTCCTCGTGCCCAGTCAGCAGCAGCTTGGGCAGGCCGAACTCGCGCTCTTCGTTGTAGTAGTTGGCGTCGTAGAAGGGCGCCTTGCCCACCAGGAACTGCGGCATGTTGTCCAGCCACAGCTGGTGGAAGTGGTCCGAGCCCACCATGACCAGGACGTCGGGCCGGGCCCGGGTCAGCGTCTCGCGGTAGGCCTCCACCTTGCGCACCCACTCGGCCGCGAACGGTGGCGCCTGGTCCGGCGGCAGCTTGCTCGTCGCGTAGAAGAACGGGTGGTGCGTGGTAGCCAGGATCGCAACCAGTTCCGCCATGGAGGTCAGCGTACAGTTGTCCGTTCAACGGCGGCTACCTGTGCGACCATAGCCAAACAGGACAACTCGCCGCGGGAGGCGCCCATGGCCGGACGGGGCACCGGACCGGACTTCGTCGAGGCGCTGGCCCGGGGACTGGACGTGCTGGCCTGCTTCGACGACCGGCACCCGCGGATGAGCCTGACCGAGATCGCCGACCGGGCCAACCTGCACCGGCCGACGGCCCGCCGGCTCCTGCTCACCCTGGCTGAGCTGGGCTTCGTCCGGCAGGAGGAGGGGCAGTTCACGCTGACCCCGAAGGTCCTGGCCCTGGGCATGGCCTACGTCGGCTCGCTCGGCC
Source organism: Streptosporangiaceae bacterium (assembly GCA_036497405.1). GTDB lineage: Bacteria > Actinomycetota > Actinomycetes > Streptosporangiales > Streptosporangiaceae > Bog-532. The sequence goes on from DASXJM010000045.1 coordinate 5,533, forward strand.
TGTGGGACGTGGCCCGGCCGCACCTGGAGGCGCTGGTCGCCCAGACCGGGGAGTCGTCGTCCATGGCCCAGCTGGACGGCTCGGACATCGTGTACGTGGCCCGGGTCTCGGTACCCAAGATCATCACGCTCCGGGTGGTGATCGGCACCCGGTTCCCGGCCGTGCAGACCTCGCAGGGCAAGGTGCTGCTGGCCGCCCTGGACCCGGCCGCGCTGACCGCCGCGCTGGCCGAGCCCAGCCGGTCCGGCCTGCCCACGGCGCCGCCCCCGCCCGCGAACCGCCAGGACCTGGCCGCCCTCGAAGACGAGCTGCGCACGGTCCGGGCCCGCGGCTGGGCCCTGGCCGACGAGGAGCTGGCCCCCGGGATCCGCTCGGTGGCGGTGCCGGTCCGCGACGGCTGCGGCGAGGTCCGGGCGGCCATGAACGTCACCGTGCACGCGGCCGAGACCAGCCTGGCCACCCTGGTCGACGACTATCTGCCCCGGCTGATCCGGGCGGCCGGCGACGTGTCGGCCGACTGGGCCCTGTGGCAGGGCCGCCCGCATGCCGAGGTCACCAGCTTGACATCATCGAAGGTGCCCGGGCAGATTAACGGACAAGTGTCCGTATAGCGGTCAAGGAGCTGGCGCACTGGTGGCAACCGACGAAAACCCCGCCGACGAAAACCCCAGGGGCCCGCTCGACGGCTTGCTGGTGGCCGACTTTTCCCGGGTGCTGGCCGGTCCCTACGCGACGATGATGCTGGCCGACCTGGGCGCCGACGTGATCAAGGTCGAGAGCCCGTCCGGCGACGACACCCGCGAGTGGGTGCCGCCCCGCCGCGGCGACGTGGGCACCTACTTCCTCGGGGTCAACCGCAACAAGCGTTCCATCGCGCTCGACCTGGCCGATCCCGGCGACGCGGCCGTGGCCCACGAGCTCTCGGCCCGGGCCGACATCTTCATCCAGAACTTCAAGCCGGGCGGGCTCAAGCGGTTCGGCCTCGACTACGACAGCGTGGCCGCCCGCAACCCCGCCGTCATCTACGCCTCGATCAGTGGCTTCGGCGCCGGTAAGGGCGCCTCCCTGCCCGGCTACGACATCCTGGCCCAGGGTGTGTCCGGGCTGATGAGCCTGACCGGTGCCTCCGACACCCCGCCGTTCCGGTCCGGCATCTCGGTGTTCGACGTGTTCACCGGGCTGCACACGGCCCTGGGCATCCTGGCCGCGCTGCACCACCGGGACCTGACCGGCCAAGGCCAGCACATCGAGACCAACCTGCTCTCCAGCGCGCTGTCGGCCATGGTCAACCAGACCTCGGCCTACGTGGCGGGCGGCGTGATCCCGCACCGGATGGGCAACTCCCACCTCAGCCTGTTCCCCTACGAGCCGCTGGCCACCGGGGACGGCGACCTGATCATCGCGGCCGGCAACGACCGCCAGTTCCGCAAGCTGGTTGAGGTGCTGGGCGCGCCCGAACTGGCCGACGACGAGCGGTTCAGCTCGGTCGGCCTGCGCAACGTCAACCGCGAGGACCTGCGGCCGCTGCTGCTGGAACGGCTGGCCGCCAGGTCGGCCCAGGAGTGGTTCGGCCTGCTGCGCGAGGTCGGGATCGCCTGCGGCCCCATCAACGACGTCAAGGGCGGGGTCGAACTGGCCGAGAGCCTGGGCCTGGACCCGGTGGCCCTGGCCGGCGAGGTTCCGACCGTGCGGAACCCGATCCGGTTGTCGGCCACGCCCGCCCGGCACGAACTGCCGCCCCCGGGCCTGGACGCCGACGGGGCCGCGATCCGGGCCTGGCTCGGCGTCCCGCGCTCGGGGGAGGAGTCCCAGTGACCGAGGAGTTCCCGACCTTCCCCACCTCGCTGGGCACGTCCGACCGGTCCTCGATCACCCTGCTCGGCCAGGACCTGGCCCACGACCTGATGGGCGAGGTCAGCTTCGGTGAGCTGGCCTACTGGCTGATCACCCTGGAGCGCCCCACCCCGCAGCAGACCCGGCTGTTCGAGACCGTGCTCCTGGGCCTGGCCGACCACGGGTTCACCCCGACCGCGATCGCGGCCCGGCTCACCTACCTGAGCGCCCCCGACGCCATCCAGGGCGCGTTGGCCGCGGGCCTGCTCGGCGGCGGTTCCCGCTACCTGGGCCTCACCGAGGACACCGGCCGGTTCCTGGCCGAGGTGCTGGCCGCCGCCCCACGGCCCCTCCCGGCCGCCGATGACCAGGCCGGCTGGGATGCCCTGGCCGTACAGGCCGTCGCCGACCGGAAGATGGCCGGGAAGTTCGTGCCCGGCCTGGGCCATCCGGTTCACAAGGACGGCGACCCGCGCACCCCGCGCATCATCGGCATCGCCCGCGAGGAAGGGCTGTACGGCCCGCATCTGGCGTTGTTCGAGGCCGTGGGGCGCGTGCACTCCCAGGTGCTCGGCAAGCGGCTCCCGCTCAACGGCGCCGGCGTCAGCGGGGCTGCCCTGGCCGATCTGGGCCTGCCCCTGGAGTTGCTGCGCGGCGTGGTCCTGCTGGCCCGCTGCGCCGGCCTGCTCGGTCAGGTGGCCGAGGAGATCCGCCGTCCCATCGCCAACGACATCTACCTGGCCGTGGACCGCAACGCCCGCTACGTCCCGCCCCAAGCCCCTGACACCCTGGACGCCCCACAAGCCTCGGCCACCCCACAAGCCCCAGCCGCCTCAGAAACCCCAGCCACACCAGACGGTTGAACGAGCAACCGAACTCCGCATTACGGTTAATGACCGACAAACTCCGCGTAACGTGAGCTCATGCGCGCCGCCGTTCTCCGCGGGCATCGCAGCGCTCCGGAGGTCGAACAATGGCAGCCTCCCGAGCCTGGCCCCGGTGAGTCCCTGATCGAGCTGCGGGCCGCTCCGATCACCCCGCTCGATCTGCTCTGCGCCAGCGGCTCCTCCTACTTCGGCCCGCCCACGCTGCCGTACGTGCCCGGCGTCCAGGGTGTGGGCCTGGTCGTGAAGTCGGCCACGGTCCCGGCCGGCACCATGGCCTGGTTCTCCACCACCGCGGGCATGGCGCCCGGCGACGGCAGCCTGCGCGAGTGCTGCTCGGTCGCGGATGACGACGTGCTGCCGCTGTCCTACGACGTGGCCCCGGAACTGGCCGCCGCCCTCGGCCTGTCCGCGGTCGCGGCCTGGATGGCGGTCACCTGGCGCGGCGAGCTGCACGAAGGCGAGCAGGTCATCGTGCTCGGCGGGGGCGGCACCGTGGGCCAGGTCGCGATCCAGGTGGCCAAGCTGCGCGGGGCCCGCCGGGTCATCGCCGGCTGCCGCAGCGCCGCCGCCGCCGACCGGGCCCGCCGCTGCGGGGCCGACGCCGTGGTCCGCCTCGACACCGACGACGTGTCCGGCCTGGCCAGCCGGTTCGCCGAGGCCAGCGACGGCCCGACCGAGCTGATCATCGACCCCCTGTTCGGCGTGCCCGCGGCCGCCGCGCTGCGGACCGCCCGCCGCTACGCCCGCCTGGTCCAGCTGGGCAGTTCGGCCGCGGAGACCGCCCCCATCGACAGTTCCACCGTGCGCAGCCGCTCGCTCTGCCTGCTCGGCTACACCAACAACGAGCTGACCCCCACCCAGCGCGCCGACGCCTTCAACGC
>DASXJM010000046.1:0-2604 GCA_036497405.1 Streptosporangiaceae bacterium
CCTTCACCATCCGGCACGCCCGCGGCCTGATCTGCGTGCCCATGCTGGGCGAGGACCTGGACCGGCTCAACCTGCCCCAGATGACCAGCGACAACCAGGAGCACATGGGCACCGCGTTCACGGTCAGCGTGGACGCCCGCATCGGCATCAGCACCGGCATCAGCGCGGCCGACCGCTCCCGGACCATCCAGCTGCTGGCCGGCCCGGAGACGGCCGCGGCCGACCTGGTCCGGCCCGGGCACCTGTTCCCGCTCCGCTACACCGAGGGCGGCGTGCTGCGCCGTCGCGGCCACACCGAAGCCGCGGTCGACCTGGCCCGGCTGGCCGGGCTGCGCCCGGCCGGGGTGGTGACCGAGATCGTCAACGAGGACGGCACCATGGCCCGGCTGCCGCGGCTGCGCGAGTTCGCCGACGAGCACGGGCTGCAGCTGATCTCGATCGAGCAGCTCATCGACTACCGGCGCCGGACCGAGGCCATGGTCAGCCAGCAGGCCCGGACCACGCTGCCCACCGCCTACGGCGACTGGAAGGCCTACGGCTACCTGAACACGGTGGACGGCGTCGAGCACATGGCCCTGGTCCTGGGCGAGCTGGGCGACGGCGAAGAGGTGCTGGCCCGGGTGCACTCCGAGTGCCTCACCGGCGACGTGTTCGGCTCGCTCCGCTGCGACTGCGGCGCTCAGCTGGAGGCGGCCATGGCCCTGATCGCCGCCGAGGGCCGCGGCGTGGTGCTCTACCTGCGGGGCCACGAGGGCCGCGGCATCGGCCTGCTCAGCAAGCTGCGCGCCTACCAGCTGCAGGACCACGGCTCGGACACGGTGGACGCCAACCTGCAGCTGGGCCTGCCGGTGGACGCCCGCGACTACTCGACCGGGGCCCAGATCCTGACCGACCTGGGGGTCCGCTCGGCCCGGCTGCTGACCAACAACCCGGACAAGGTGGCGGGGCTGTCCCAGCATGGCCTCGACGTCAGCCCGGTGCCGTTGCCGGTGCCGGCCACCGCCCAGAACCTGCGTTACCTGGCCGCTAAGCGGGACCGGATGGGCCACACCATCGAAAACCTGCCCCAGGCCAAGACGGACACGTCGAGGGAGTCGGCATGAGCGGGGTTGGCCGCCCGGTGCTGGAGACGGTGGACGCGTCCGACCTGACCCTGGCCATCCTGGGCACCCGGTGGCACGCGGAGATCACCGACTCGCTGGTCGAGCGGGCTGCGGCCGCCGCGGTGGCCTGCGGCATCGACGACCCGCTGGTGCTGCGGGTGGCCGGGGCGGTCGAACTGCCGGTGGTCGCGGCCGAACTGGCCCGCTACAACGACGCGGTGGTCTGCCTGGGCGCGGTCATCCGCGGCGGCACCCCGCACTTCGAGTACGTGTGCGACGCGGTCACCCAGGGGCTGACCCGGGTCGCCCTGGACTGCGGCACTCCGGTGGGCAACGGAGTGCTCACCTGTGACACCATAGAAGACGCCCGAGCCCGAGCCGGGCTGCCGGACAGTAGCGAGGACAAGGGATGGGAGGCCGTCGTGGCGGCGCTGGACACCGCGCTCCTGCTGCGCTCCATCCGCTGTTCCGGTCCTGACCGCCGGCCGGCCCACCCGCAGCCGCGCCCCATCGCTGACCGGGCGGCCGGCGCCGCCGCGACCCGACATTGACCCTTCCCGGTCGTCACCGTCCCGCGCCCTGAGCCTGCCCACCGAAGCGTCCTCTCGCCGTCAAGGGGTTCTGCCGTGCTGTCCCTCGTCCTGCCCAAGGGCTCGCTGGAGCGAGCCACCCTCGACCTGTTCGACGCCGCCGACCTGACCGTGCGGCGTTCTTCCGATCGCGACTACCACGCCTCCATCGACGACCCGCGGATCGAGCGGGTCCGGTTCCTGCGCCCGCAGGAGATCCCGTCCTACATCGAGCGCGGCCTGTTCGACCTGGGTATCACCGGGCGGGACTGGATCACCGAGACCCAGGCCGACGTGGTCTCCCTGGGTGAACTGCAGTACTCCAAGGCCACCTCCCGCCCGGTGCGGGTGGTGCTGGCCGTGCCAGAAAATGCACAGTGGCGGAACGTGACCGACCTCCCCGAGGGGGTCCGGATCTCCACCGAGTTCCCGTCGCTGACCAAGCGGTTCCTGGAGTCGCACGGGGTCAAGGCGGTGATCATCCCGTCCTACGGGGCCACCGAGGCCAAGGTCCCGGACATCGTGGACGCGATCGTCGACCTGACCGAGACCGGCTCGTCGCTGCGCAAGAACGGGCTGCGCATCCTGGACACCCTGCTGACCAGCTACACCGAGCTGGTCGCTTCCTCGACGGCGCACGCCGACGAGGAGAAGCGCGCAGCCATGGAGGACATCGCGCTGCTGCTGCGCGGGGCCATCCAGGCCCGGGGCAACGTGCTGCTCAAGCTGAACGTGGCCGCCGACCAGCTGAACGCGGTGACCGAGATGCTGCCCGCCCTCTCGTCCCCGACCATCACCACGCTGGCCCGGGGCAACATGAACGCGGTCGAGACCGTGGTGCCCAAGCGCGGCGTCAACACGCTGATCCCGGCGCTCAAGGCGGCCGGCGCCCACGACATCCTGGAGATCCCCATCTCCAAGATCGTCGAATA
>DASXJM010000047.1:0-1555 GCA_036497405.1 Streptosporangiaceae bacterium
TTCAGCCGCCCGGCCAGGGCGGGCACGGATCCGCCCTGGATCACCACCGAGAACGCCACCACCACGAAGATGATCTCGTAGACCCGGTGGGCGCCGCTCAGCCCCGACTGGACGATGTAGGTGCCCAGCAGCACCGGCACCGCCCCCTTGAGCCCGGTCCAGAGCACGAACCAGCGTTCACCCCGGGCCAGCCGGATCGGCAGCGACAGCAACCCCACGAACACCGGCCGGATCACGAACGCCAGCAGCGCGGCCAGCCCCAGCCCGATGGCCCAGGCGTGACCGTCGGGCAGGTCCCGCAGCCGCACGGTCAGCCCGAGCAGGATGAAGGCCACGATCTCGGCCAGGCTGGCCAGCGAGGAGTGGAACCGGCGGATCTCCCCCTTGTAGGGGGCGCGCTCGTCGCCGATGACGATCCCGGCCACGAACACGGCCAGGAAGCCGGACCCGTGCGCGATCGTGGCCACCCCGTAGATGGCCAGCACCGAGGCCGTGACCCGGATCGCGTACAGGCCCTCGCTGGGCAGCGGCACCCGGCGGATGAACTGCAGCAGCAGCCAGCCCGCGGCCAGGCCGATCGCGGCCCCGACCACCATCTGGAGCACGAACTCGACCACGACGTGCCCGGCCACCGCGGCCGGTGAACCGGTCGCCCCGACCAGCGCCACCAGCAGCGCGATGCCCACCGGGTCGTTGGCCCCGGACTCGCCTTCGAGCAGCACGCCGGTGCGGCCGCCCACCTCGCGCCGGCCGAGCACCGAGAACACCACGGCCGGGTCGGTGGGGGACAGGGCCGTGCCCAGCAGCAGCGCGAGCTTCCAGCCCAGACCGAACAGCAGGTGGGCCACGAGCGTCACCACGGCCGCGGTCACAAACGTGCCCGCCACCCCGAGCCACACGGTGGCCCCGGCCGCGGTCCGGAACCGCCGCCAGCCGATGTGCATGCCCCCGTCGAACAGGATGAAGGCCAGCGCCACCGTGACCACTTTCTGCACGGTGGTGTCGCTGAGCTGGCCCAGGCGGGGGAACAGGTCCGACGCCGCCGCCGCGAAGACCAGGAAGAACGCCGGGGCCGGGATGCGCAGCCGCTCGCTGGCCCGGTTGGACAGCACGGCCGCGACGCCGACCAGCCCGACGATCAGAATCGTCAGGCCGTACGATTCGGTCTCGTTCACTGGCCGGGTCCTCTCGCGCAGGCGGCAACGACGCCGACCAGACTTCCCGGCACCCCTGGGGGTTACCCTAGCTCGCGCCACTGTTGACCAGCACTGGCAGCATGGATGGATGCGCCTATCGCCCGGCGAGGCCCGCCAGCGCCTGGTCACCGCCCGGGTGGCCCGCCTGGCCACCGTCTCCGCCGCCGGCCAGCCGCACCTGGTCCCGGTCACCTTCGCCGCCGACGGCGACACCGTCTACATCGCCATCGACCACAAGCCCAAGAGCACCCTGCGCCTCAAGCGCCTGGCCAACATCGCCGCCAACCCGGCGGTGGCCCTGCTGGCCGACCACTACGCCGACGACTGGACCCAGCTCTGGTGGACCCGCGCCGACGGCC
>DASXJM010000048.1:0-2022 GCA_036497405.1 Streptosporangiaceae bacterium
TTCTTCTTCCCGTTCATCCTGCACACCGTGGGTTCGCAGACCCTGGCCGTCAGCGACGGGCTGCAGGCGGCCAGCTTCTTCCTGGGCGTGGTGTCGATCTACTTCGTGTTCATGCGCTACTCGGACCGGCTCGATCAGCGCAAGATGCTGGCCTCGGCGTTCCTGGTCCAGATCATCGGCATGGGGTTGCTGGCCGTCTTCCCCCTGACCCTGCCGGTCGCGCTGGCCTACGTGATCCTGACTGGGTTCGGTGGCGGCTGGGGCGCTCAGTCGTTCTTCCAGCTGTGGAGCGGGGAGTTGTTCCCCACCCTGCTGCGCAGCACCGCTCAGGGGTTCATGTTCGCGATCGTGCGGATCGGGCTCGGCATCTGGAGCCTGTTCGTGCCCGACATCGTCAAGATCGGGTTCACCCCGCTGGCCTGGATCCTCACCGGCTTCCTGTTCGTGGCCGGGGCCATCGGCGTCCTCGGTGCACCCCGCAACGCGGGCAAGTCGCTGGAGGAGATCCAGTCCGGCCGGCGCCCAGCCGCCGCTACCCCGGCCGGAGCCGCCGGAGCCGCCGGAGCCGCCGGAGCCGCTGGTCCGGCAACTTCATGATCTCGTCCGGCCGCACCGTACGGGTGATCGCCGACCGCCGCCCCGGCCCCGCCATCACCCGCATATCCACGCTGAACTCGTCGAACTCCACCTCCAGCGAGCCGAGCGGCTCAACGCCAACCCGCAGCACGGTGCCCCGGCTGCCCGTCGGCACCCGCGGCAGGAACCCCAGGGACCGGGTCGCCTCGACCCGGTCCCCGCGGTGAAACTCCTGCCGCTGCACGACCCCGGAACCCCAGCCTCAGGAGCTCAGGGCTTGAGCTGGACGGTCGCCGAGGAAGTCCCGGCCGGCACGGTCACCGGCTTGGTGTTCGGCAGCTGGAGCAGCACCGGCCCGGCTGTCTTCCCGCTGACGGTCAGCTTCACCGAGGACCCCCCGCCCGAGGAAGCACTGCCCTTGATGGTCAGGTTGATGTGGTGCCCATCGGTGGTCGGGAAGTTCTTGACCGTGATCGCCTTCCCCGAGGTCAGCCAGGAGGACGGGATGCCCTGGCCGACGACCAGCGAGCCGTCGGAGCGCTGGGCCACGATCGAGTCCAGCAGCACCATGTTGGCGTTGGCGATGCCCCAGGCGTGCGGGGACGAGCCGTTGCCGGATTCGGGGTGGGTGCCGGTCCAGGGCGAGCCCGGGTTCGGGAACTGCTCGCTCTCCCACCAGGAGTACGGCCCGGCCTGCCCGTTGGACACCATGAACTCATACGACAAGATGCCCTGATCCCGGTAGTTGTTGCTGGCCAGGCCCCATTCGCCGTAACCGGCGTTGTAGGCCGTCGTGTAGTACTGCGTCGGGTAACCGCCGAACGTGTTGGCCGGCAGCGCGCCCTTCAGCCGGTCGAACCCGTACTTGTAGGTCGCGTCGATCAGCGACACGCCCGGTCCCGAAAGCGGGGCCCCGAACAGGTAACCGTCCCAGGCCCAGCGGCCGAACAGGAACGGCGCCGCCCAGTTGGCGTCCTCGGCGTTGACGCAGCGGTTGCTGGTGTTGGGCTCGGTCATCGAGCACGGCAGGTAGTTCAGGTGGTTGGCCGAGATGGTGGCGTTCAGGGTCTTGTTGGTCGCGGCCAGCAGGCTGTTGTACTGGGACAGCGACCAGGACGCCTCGGCGGTGTCGCCGACCTGCTGGGCCAGCCAGTGGTAGGTCCACAGGCCCATCAGGGCCTCGTAGTTGTCGATGGTCCAGTAGCCGTTGGCGTCGATGTCGTTGGTTTCTTCCATGATCCCGCCCGGCCCGGTCCGGTCGGCCGCGATCGCGTGCGCGGTGTCCTTGATGCTCGGGTCCTTCTTGCCGCCCGGGCCTTCGGTGGCGAAGTTGGCCTTGACGAAGCTCTTGTCGCCGGTCTTCAGCAGGTAGATGGCCCAGACCCAGGGGTAGGTCCACACGCCGTCGAGGTACTGGGGCTGGTTGCCGCTGACGGTACGGGCCCG
>DASXJM010000049.1:0-6346 GCA_036497405.1 Streptosporangiaceae bacterium
CGGTCCCCGATGTTCTCCAGCACCTGGTCCTCGGCCCGGTACTCCCGGTTCAGCCGGATCAGCACGAAGACCAGGATCGGGCCGACCACCACCACCAGCCAGGCGCCCTCGGTGAACTTCACCACCGCGAAGATCAGCACCACGATCGCGGTCAGCACCCCGGCCGAGAAGTTGATGACCAGCTTGCGGCGCCAGCCCCGCTCCTTACGGCGCAGGTGGTAGCGGGACATGCCGAACCCGGCCATCGAGAACCCGGTGAACACGCCGATGGCGTAGAACGGCACCAGGCCGTTGACGTTGGCCCCGACCGCGACGATCAGCGCCAGCGACACCACCGTGAGCACGATGATGCCGTTGGAGAACACCAGCCGGTGCCCGCGTTTGGTCAGCCAGCGGGGCAAGAACGCGTCCTGGGCCACGAAGCTGGCCAGGAACGGGAACCCGTTGAAGCTGGTGTTACCGCCGGTGAACAGGATCAGCGCGGTGGCGAACTGGACGAAGTAGAACCCGGCCCGGCCGGGCCCGCCGCCGAAGATCAGCGTCGCCTCCTGGGAGATGACGGTCGGTGTCCCGCTGGTGAAGGGCGTGGCGTGGGTGATGTGGGCCAGCCAGGAGATGCCGCCGACCAGGAAGGCCAGGATGATTCCCTGCGTGACCAGGACCTGACGGGCGTTTCGCCCCTCGGGCGGCCGCAGCGCGCTGACCGCGTTGGAGACCGCCTCGATGCCGGTCAGCGAGGATCCGCCGTTGGCGAACGCGCGCAGCAGGGTGAGCACCAGCGCGAATGAGATCAGCAGCGAGGCGTGGTGGCTGACGGTGTAGTACGAGCCGTGCAGCTGGGCCGGGTTGAGTACCGGCAGGTGACCGAACGCCTCCCGGCCCAGCCCGATGACAATCATCAGAATGACCGAGCCGGAGAACAGGAAGGTGGGCAGGGCAAAGGCCTGGCCCGCCTCCCGGATGCCGCGCAGGTTGCCCCAGGCCATGATCAGGATGGCGACCACCGAGATCAGCGTCAGCATCTCGGACGTGCTGATGAACTTCAGCGTGCTCAGAGCCGGGAACGCGGACACGATGGCGGCCGCCCCGGCCGCGGTCTGCACCGCGACCGTGACCGTGTAGTCGATCAGCAGGGCCACCGCCGCGATCTGGGCCACCCTGGGCCCGAAGTTGTCCCGGGCCACCACGTAGGAGCCGCCGGTCCGGGTGTAGACCATGACGACCTCGCGGTAGGACAGCACGACCAGGACCAGGACCAGCAGCACCACCCCGGTGATCGGGAGCAGCACCGTGAACGCGGCCAGGCCCAGGCCGCGCTGCAGCAGCTCGATCAGGATCTCCTCGGTGCCGTAGGCGGAGGAGGAGATGCCGTCCGGGGACAGCACGCCCAGGGCCAGCGGCTTGGACAGCCGCTCCTCGCCGAGCTGGTCGTTGACCAGCGGGGGCCCGAGGAACCGCCGTTTGAGCGAGTACGAGAACGTCTCGGGAACGCCGTCACCCCGGCTGAGCAACCCAGCCGCCCTGCGGACCGCCACGTATGGCCGCCTTCCGTCATCCCGCCCATTGGGTCACGTTTGTGCAGTTCAAACGCTAGGTGCTGGCCTCGGCGATATCCGCTAGCGCGGCGTCAAGACCGGGCGGGCCGGCGTTAAGGCCGTATCAAGATCACTAATTTCGGGGGCCGGCGGGCGTCGAATGAAGTCACGATGACTGGACGTGAGAGCTACGGAACGATCCCGGCGCCGTACGCGCTGCCGGTGGCGTTCGGCGCCCTGTTCCTGGTCGGTACGCTGGCCGCGGCGCTGAACGGCCGCCTGCCCGGCCTGGGCGTGCTGGTGGCCACGGCCGTGATCACCGGCGCGACCGCGTTCCTGGCCGAGCCGCTGGCCGCCCTCCCCCTCGCGGTCATCGGCTGGCTGACCGTGATCGGCTTCTCCCGGCCGCCCTACGCAGACCTGCGGCCGACCGGGAGCCTGGCCGCCGACGCGGCCACCACGCTGGCCGCCACCGTGGCCGGCGGGGCCACAGCCGGGATGGTGTTCCGCTGGCTGGCCAGGTCGTTCACACTGGAAGGCGTGGACGTGCCTGGGGACCAGACCGTGCCTGCGGCCCCGGCCGCCCCGCCGGGCCCCCCGGCGGGCCGGCTGGCCGACTGGCGCCGGCGCACGGCCTGGACCGGCGCGATCAACACCCGGCGGCGGCTGGCCGGGGTGGCGCTGACCCTGATCGGCCTCCCGCTGCTGACCGTGCTGCTGGTCAGCGGCCGGAACCACCTGAACTTCGCCGACGACCTGCTGCTGTTCCTGCTGGCCATGGTCACGATCACGGTGATCGGCGGGTTCTGGCCCGCGGTGCTGGCCGCGGTGACCGCGTGCCTGCTGCTCAACTGGTACCTGACCCCGCCGCTGCACACGTTCACCATCGACGAGCCCCGCAACCTGCTGGCCCTGGTGCTGTTCGTGACCGTGGCCGTGGCGGTCAGCAGCGTGGTCCACCTGGCCGCCCGGCTGGCGGTGCAGGCCGCCGCCAGCCGGGAGGAGACCGCCACCCTGCTCGAGCTGGCCCGCACCGTGCTGGGCGGGGCCGACACCCCGTCGGCGGTGCTCGGCCACCTGACCGCCACCCTCGGGGGCCGGGCCGAACTGCAGGAGTACACCGCCGGGCGCTGGGTCCGGGTCGCGATCAGCGGCGGGGCCGAAACCGGGACCCTGGCCGCCACCGAGGGCACCCGCATGCATCCCCGGCCCGGCCTGGCCCTGCTGACCAGCGGCCAGACCGCCCCCGCGACCACCACCCAGCTGGCCGGGTTCGGGGCCCAGGCGGCCGCGGCCCTGGACCGGGAACGGCTGCGCATGCAGGCCTCCCAGGCCGAGGCGCTGGCCGAGGGCAACCGGATCCGGACCGCCCTGCTCGCCGCGGTCAGCCACGACCTGCGCACCCCGCTGGCCTCGATCAAGGCCAGCGTCAGCAGCCTGCGCCAGACCGACGTGCAGTGGAGCCTGGCCGACCAGGCCGACCTGCTGGCCACCATCGAGCAGAACGCCGACCGGCTCGACGCCCTGATCGGCAACCTGCTCGACCTGTCCCGGCTGCACACCGGGTCGCTGGACCCGTTCCTGCGCCCGACCGCGATCGAGGAGGTGGCCCCGGTCGCCCTGCGCGGCCTGGACGGACCCCTTGATGCGCAGGGTCAGCTGGAGATCGTGGTGCCGGAGGGCGTGCCGCTGGTCCGGGCCGACCCGGGGCTGCTGGAGCGGGTGCTGGCCAACATCTTCTCCAACGCGCTGCGGCACTCACCGCCGAACCAGCCGCCGGTGCTGCGGGCCCGGCCGGACGGCGAGACCGTGCTGCTGGAGGTGGTCGACCACGGGCCGGGCGTGCCCGACGACCAGCTCAAGCAGCGGATCTTCGAGCCGTTCCAGCGGTTCGACGACCGGAACGCCGGCGTCGGCCTGGGACTGGCCGTGGCCAAGGGGTTCGCCGAGGCCATGGGGGGCAGCATCGTGGCCGTCGACACCCGCGGTGGCGGCCTCACGATCCAGGTCCGGATGCCGGTGGCGCACAGCGAGGAGCGCTCGGTGCTCGGAGCCGGCCAGTGACCTGCGGAGCAAGGCCGTGACCCGGGTCCTGGTCATCGACGACGAACCATCCATCCTGCGGGCGCTGCGGATCAACCTCAGCGCCCGCCAGTACGAGGTCAGCACGGCCGCCGACGGCACCTCCGGGCTGGCCGCGGTGGCCCGGGACCGCCCGGACGTGCTGATCCTGGACCTCGGCCTGCCCGACATGGAGGGCACCGAGGTGATCAGCGGCGTCCGCGGCTGGACCTCGATCCCCATCATCGTGCTGTCGGTCTGGGGCCAGGAAAGCATGAAGGTTGCCGCGCTCGACGCCGGCGCCGACGACTACGTGACCAAGCCGTTCGGCATGGACGAGTTGCTGGCCCGGTTGCGGGCCGCGGTCCGGCGGACCGCCCCGGCTCCGGACGAGCCGGTGGTGGCCACCGGCCACTTCACCGTGGACCTGGCGGCCAAGCGGGTCACCCGCCCGGGTCAGGCCGACGTCCGGCTCACCCCCACCGAGTGGCAGATCCTGGAGATCCTGGTCCGCAACCGCGGGCGCCTGGTCACCCAGCGCCAGCTGCTGCAGGAGGTCTGGGGTCCGGCCTACGAGACCGAAAGCAACTACCTGCGCGTCTACCTGGCCCAGCTGCGCCGCAAGCTGGAGCCGGAGCCGTCCCAGCCGCGCTACCTGCTGACCGAGCCGGGCATGGGGTACCGCTTCCAGGTCTGATCCGGCGCGAGCGGCTCAGGTCAGCTTGGCCGCCAGCTCCTGGTAACCGGGGACGAGCTCGCCGAAACGGGCCGCGACGTCGCCGCCGGGCTCGCGGCCGGCCAGGTAAGCGGCCAGGTCCTCGGCGTGGAGCTGCCAGCCGGCCCCGTAGAAGGCCACCTTGTCCAGGGGCGCACCCCGGACCTCGATGACCAGGACGGTCTGGTCACCGTCGGCGGTCAGCGTGGCCTCCACGATCTCGTCGAACGGCGGCGCGCCGTCACCTTTCCGCCAGGACTCGTCCGTCTCCCTGGTCGTCACCAGCAGTCGCCGCGGGGGTTCACAGGCTTCCACCCGTCCGACGGTGTCCATCCCGGCCGCTTCGACGTGCTGCCGGAACTCCCCGCCCGGCCGGAGGTCCCCCTCGACCCGGCTGTGCCAGCGGGCCAGCCGATCCGGATCGGTGATGGCGGACCACAGGTCCTCGATGCCGGTGTCGTAGCGGTCCTCGATGCGCACCACGCCCGCACCGTCGGCGGCGCGCAGGCTTCCCAGGATTCGGAGGTCAGTCATCAGTTGCTCCTTCGTTCGCGTTTTCCCCGGGCGATCTCGGTGTGGAGAGCGTCCAGCCGTTGTTCCCAGAGGGCCCGGTACCGGCCGAGCCAGTGGTCGACCTCGGCCAGCGGCTGAGGGCGGAGGCTGTACACCCGCCGCTGGGCGTCCTGGCGGACCTCGACCAGCCCGGCCTCCCGCAGCACCCGCAGGTGCCGGGACACGCCCGGGCGGGCGATCGGCAGCATCCCGGCCAGTTCCCCGGCGGTGGCCGGCCCCCGGGCCAGCGTGTCCAGCATCGTCCGCCGGCTCTCGTCGGCCAGGGCCCGCAACACGGCTTCCATGCCCTCAATGTACCAAGATTGTTACGTAACTGTCTAGGTACATAAGAAGGGCCCATTGCTTGTTGGCTCATTACTGGCTAGTAAGGAGTGGGGGGCCGCGACCGGACCGGAGCCAAGGAGGCTCGCGTGAGCACCTATGACCGCTACACCACACCTGTCGCACCCGGCACCTGGGATGTCCCGGCGGCCGGTCACACCAGGTTCAGCTGGGAGTACGACGACGGCCGGGACCGGCTGCTCAGCTTGTACCAGCGCGGCAAGGACAAGCAGTGGGACGCGGCCAAGCGCATCGACTGGTCGCTGCCGGTGGACCCGGCCAACGTCATGGGCTTTCCCGACGACCTGAACCCGATTTTCGGGTCGGCCCAGTACGAGAAGCTGTCCCAGGCCGAACGGGACGAGCTGTCCCACCACCTGTCGTCCTGGCTGTTCAGCCAGTTCCTGCACGGGGAGCAGGGCGCGCTGACGGTGGCAGCCCGGATCATCGAGTCGGTGCCGGACATGGACTCCAAGTTCTACGCTGCCACCCAGGCCATGGACGAGGCCCGGCACGTGGAGCTGTTCTCCCGGTTCATGCGGGAGAAGATCGACCTGTACTACCCGATCAACGACGACCTGGCCCAGCTGCTCAACGACGCGCTGACCGACGCCCGCTGGGACTTCCCCTACCTCGGCATGCAGGTGCTGATCGAGGGGCTGGCCCTGGCCGCGTTCGGTGTGCACCGTGACGTCGCCACCAACCCGCTGGTCAAGCAGCTGCTGGCCTACGTCATGCAGGACGAGGCCCGGCACGTGGCCTTCGGCCGGCTGGCCCTGCGCGACTACTACGCCGAGCTGACCTCGGCCGAGCGGGCCGACCGCGAGGAGTTCGTGGTCGAGGGCTGCTACCTGATGCGCAACCGGTTCCGGTCCCAGGAGGTCTGGGAGCGGATGGGTTTCGACGTCGACGAGTGCCTGGAGTTCACCGAGAACTCCCCGGTCCAGCAGATGTTCCGCACCCTGCTGTTCAGCCGGATCGTGCCCTGCGTCAAGGACATCGGCCTGTGGGGCCCCAAGGTCCAGCACGCCTACGCCGACCTGGGCGTCCTCGATGCGGCCAAATCCGACCTGGAAGCCCTGATGCGCGACGACGAGGAGATCGCCGAACGCATGGAGGCCGAGCACGCCGCCGAGTTCGA
>DASXJM010000050.1:0-4532 GCA_036497405.1 Streptosporangiaceae bacterium
CGGCCCGGATCCGGGCCGGCGGTCGGCCGTGGCCGACCCGACGACCCGCAGGCCGCGAGAACCATGACCACCAGAAGGGCCAGCAGCGCGCCCCCGGCCCGCCCGCCACGCGAATGCGAAAGAAAGCCCAATTCGTCCCCACCTTAGTGCCGGATAAGACCGGAGGGACGATACTGGAGGCCGCCGGACTTGGCTAATTGATCAAAGCCCGCCAAGGCGACATTCGAAATTGTCTAAACACCCCTAAATCGGTGTCACATAAGCCCCGGAAATACCCCCGTCGACCAAAAACGACGATGCGGTGATGAATGAGGCGTCGTCGCTGGCCAGGAAGGCCACCGCGGCCGCGATCTCGCTGGCTTCGCCGAAACGGCCCATCGGGATGTGCACCATGCGGCGCGCGGCCCGTTCCGGGTCGGCCGCGAACAGCTCCTGGAGCAGGGGAGTGTTGACCGGCCCCGGGCACAGGGCGTTGACCCGGATGCCCTCCCGGGCGAACTGCACGCCCAGCTCGCGCGACATGGCCAGCACCCCGCCCTTGGACGCGGTGTAGGAGATCTGCGAGGTGGCCGCGCCCATCACCGCCACGAACGAGGCCGTGTTGATGATCGAGCCCTTACCCTGCCGCTGCATGTAGGGGATGACTTCCTTGCAGCACAGGTAGACCGAGGTCAGGTTGACCTCCTGCACCCGGCGCCAGGCGTCCAGACCCGTCGACAGGATTGAGTCGTCGTCCGGCGGCGAGATCCCCGCGTTGTTGAAGGCCACGTCCACGGAACCAAACGCCTCGTGCGCGGCCGCGTACATGGCCGCCACGTCCTCGGCCACGGTCACGTCGGCCCGCACGAACAGCCCGTCCACCTCGGCGGCGGCCTTCTTGCCGGCCTGCTCGTCGATGTCCACCGCCACTACCCGCGCGCCCTCCAAAGCGAACCGCCGGACCGTGGCCAGCCCGATGCCGCTCCCGGCCCCGGTGACCACGGCCGTCCGTCCCTCAAGTCGCTGCACTCGCCCCTGCCCCTAATCCGTCGCGATAAAAACGTTCTTCTCCTCGGTGAAGGCCAGCGGCGCGTCCGGGCCCAGCTCACGTCCGAGCCCGGACTGCTTGAACCCGCCGAACGGCGTCGAATACCGGACCGAGGAGTGCGAGTTCACCGACAGGTTGCCGGCCTGGACCGCCCGGGAGACCCGGATGGCCCGCCCGGTGTCCCGGGTCCAGATCGAGCCCGAGAGCCCGTACGGGGTGGCGTTGGCCAGCCGGATCGCGTCGTCTTCGTCGTCGAACGGCACCACGCAGGCCACCGGCCCGAACACCTCGTCCCGCCACGCCGCCGACTCGGCCACCGAGGGACCGGCCAGCACGGTGGGGGCGTACCAGAAGCCAGCACCGTCCCGCGCCGACCCCCGGAACGCCACCGGTGCGTCCGGCGGCACGAACGAACGCACCCGGTCCCGCTGCGCGGCCGAGATCAGCGGCCCCATCTCGGTCTTCTCGTCGGTGGGGTCACCGACCACCACGCCCTGCACGGCCGCCTCGAACAGGCCCATGAACCGGTCGAACACGGTCCGCTGGACCAGCATCCGGGACCGCGCGCAGCAGTCCTGCCCAGCGTTGTCGAACACCGCGTAGGGGGCGGTGGCGGCGGCCTTTTCCAGGTCGGAGTCGGCGAAGACCAGGTTCGGGCTCTTACCGCCCAGCTCCAGCGTGACCCGCTTGGTCTGGGTCGCGCAGGCGGCCATGATCGACTGGCCCACCGGCACCGACCCGGTGAAGCAGATCTTGCGCACGGCCGGATGCTCGACCAGGAAGCGCCCCACCACCGGGCCGCGCCCGGGCAGCACCTGCAGCGTGCCCTCGGGCAGCCCGGCCTCCAGGGCCAGCTCCGCGATCCGCAGCGCGGTCAGCGGGGTCAGCTCGGCCGGCTTGAGCAGAACCGCGTTCCCGGCCGCCAGGGCCGGAGCGAAACCCCAGCTGGCGATGGGCATGGGGAAGTTCCAGGGCACGATCACCCCGACCACGCCCAGTGGTTCGTGGAAGGTCACGTCCAGGCCGCCCGCCACCGGGATCTGCCGGCCGGACAGCCGCTCCGGCGCCCCGGCGTAGTACAGCAGCACGTCCCGGACCGCGGCGGCCTCGCCCCGGGCGCTGGCGATCGGGTGCCCGGCCTCGGCCACCTCCAGCTTCGCCAGCAGTTCCAGGTCCCGGTCGACCAGCGCGGCCAGGGCCCGCAGCAGCCGGGCCCGGTCGGCCGGGGCCGTCCCGCCCCACACCACCGCCGCCTGCTCGGCTCGCCGCACCGCCGCCTCGGCCTCGGCCGCCGCCACTTCCGGCACGGAGGTGACCACGGCCTCGGTGGCCGGATTCAGTACCTCGTGCGCCACGGCCGGGCCGCCTGCCGGGCCCCCCGCCGGGATGCCTGCCGGGCCCCCCGCCGGGCTCATAGCCGCTCGAAGCAACGGCGCAGCTCCCAGTCGGTCACCGCGGCGTTGTAGGCGTCCAGCTCGACCCGGGCCATGTTGGCGTAGTGGGCCACCACCTCGGGCCCGAACGCCGACGCGACCAGGTCCGAGGCCGACCACAGCGACGCCGCCTCGCCGAGCGTCCGCGGCACCTGGGCGACCCCGTCCAGGCCGTAGGCGTTCCCGGTCACCGGGGCGGGCAGTTCCATACCCTGCTCGACCCCGTGCAGGGCCGCCGCGACCAGCCCGGACACGGCCAGGTAGGGGTTGACGTCACCACCGGGCACCCGGCATTCGACCCGCAGCGAAGGCCCGTGCCCGACCAGCCGCAGCGCGCAGGTCCGGTTGTCTTCGCCCCAGGCCACCGTGGTCGGCGCGAAGCTGCCGTCCTGGTAGCGCTTGTAGGAGTTGACGTTCGGCGCGAACAGCAGGGTCAGCTCGCGCAGCCCGGCCAGCAATCCGGCGATGATCTGCCCGCCGGTTTCGGACAGCCCGTACTGGCCGTCGCCCGACATGACCGGCCGCCCGTCGGTGTCCCGGAACGACAGGTGGATGTGGCAGGAGTTGCCTTCCTTGTCGTTCGGCTTGGCCATGAAGGTCAGGCTGCAGCCGTGCGCGGCCGCGATCTCCTTGGACCCGGTCTTGTACACCACGTGGTTGTCGCAGGTGGTCAGCGCGTCCTTGTACAGGAACGCGATCTCGTGCTGGCCCGGATTGCACTCACCCTTGGCCGACTCGACCGTCATCCCGGCCTGGGCCATGCTGAGCCGGATGTCCCGCAGCAGCGGTTCGACCCGGGAGGTGCCCATCACCGAGTAGTCGACGTTGTACCGGTTGGCCGGGGTCAGGCCGCGGTAGTTTTTGTCCCAGGCCTGCTCGTAGGTGTCCTCGAACACGATGAACTCGAGTTCGGTGCCGGCGTAGGCCGTCCAGCCGCGCTCGGCCGCCCGGGCCAGCTGCTTCTTGAGCATCTGCCGTGGTGACGGCGCCACCGGGGTGCCGTCCAGCTTCTGCACGTCGGCCAGCACCAGCGCGGTGCCCTCGTGCCAGGGCAGCATCCGGGTCGTGGCCGGGTCCGGGACCAGCACGAAGTCCCCGTAGCCGCTCTCCCAGGAGGTCAGCTCGTACCCGTCCACCGTGTTCATGTCGATGTCCACGGCCAGCAGGTAGTTGCAGGCCTCGGTGCCGTGCCGCACGACCTCGTCCACGAAGTAGGGGGCGTGCAGCCGCTTGCCCTGCAGCCGCCCCTGCATGTCGGTCAGGGCCACGATCACCGTGTCGACCTCGCCGGACGCGACCGCCGCGCTGATGGGTTCGAAGCTGTTCGCCCGCTGGTTCGTGCTCGCGATGTCCACCACTAGGCCAGTGACTCCAGTTCGTTCTCGATGGCGGCCAGTTCTTCGGCGCTGCCCTGGACCTTCGGGCCCTTGAACCAGCGCCGGGCCGACGCGAACCAGTAGATCGTGGCGAAGCCGAGCACTGCCACCACCGCGAACACGGTGTAGTTGAACGTCTTCACGGTGACCGGGTTGGCGACCGGCAGCATGAACAGGATCGAGATGAACGCGACCCACACCACCGCGATGATGCCGATCGGGCGGGACCACCGGCCCAGGTGCCACGGCCCGGGCACGAAGTCGGCGCCGCGCAGCAGCCGCAGCAGCGTGGGCAGCACGTAGGCCACGTACAGGCCGATGACCGCGATGGACGTCACCGCCGCGTAGGCGGTGCTGTTCCACAGGTAGGGCAGCCCCAGGATCAGCGCGCCCGCCGCCGCCAGCCAGATCGCGTTGGTTGGCGTCCGGGTCCGCGGGTTGATCTTGTGCCAGATCCGGGAGCCGGGCAGCGCCCCGTCCCGGGAGAAGGCGTAGATCATCCGCGAGTTCGCCGTCACCGAGGCCATCCCGCAGAACAGCTGGGCCACGACCACGACGACCAGCAGCAGCTTGCCGCCGGTGTTGCCGATGGCGTCCACGAAGATCTGGGCCGGCGGCACGGTCGCGGTCGATTCCGTGGCGTAGTGCTGGATGGCGAACGTGACCCCGATCAGCAGCACCCAGCCCGCGGCCAGC
>DASXJM010000051.1:0-5782 GCA_036497405.1 Streptosporangiaceae bacterium
GGTGGCTGGTGGGGTTGGCGGGGCCTGGGGGTGGCTGGACGCGGAGGCGGACGCGCGGACGCCGTCGCCGGCTCAGCGGGAGGCGTCGCGGCGGCAGGGCCGGGCCCTGCTGCGGGCGGCCCGGGCGGCCTGGCCGTCGCCGGAGCTGGCCGCGCTCGGGCGGGCCCCGCACCACGCCATCGTGCTCGGGGTGGCGGCGGCCGCGGCGGGCTGCTCCCCCGCCGAAGCGGCCCAGATCGCGGCCTACCTGGCCGTGACCGGGCCGGCCAGCGCGGCGGTCCGGTTGCTGGCCCTGGACCCGATCGAGGTCAGCGCGGCCATCGCCCGGCTGGCCGGGGCCATCGAGGCCGCGGCCCGGCGTGGCGCCGGAGCCGCGGGCCCGGCCGGGCCCGATGATCTTCCTTATCCCTCGGCGCCCGCGCTCGACTTGTACGCCGAGGCCCACGCCCACGCGGAGGTGCGTCTTTTTGCATCCTGACCAACACCCTCACCCGCAGACCGTCGACCACCACGGGTCCGATCCGCATGCCGCGCCGGCCCCGGACGGGCGGGCGCTGCGGATCGGGGTCGGCGGGCCGGTCGGCAGCGGCAAGACCGCGCTGGTGGCCGCGCTGTGCCGGGCCCTGGGCGGCGACGTCCGGCTGGCCGTGGTGACCAACGACATCTACACCACCGAGGACGCCGACTTCCTGCGCCGGGCCGGGGTGCTGGACCCGGCCCGGATCCAGGCCGTGCAGACCGGATGCTGCCCGCACACCGCGATCCGGGACGACATCGCGGCCAACCTGGACGCGGTCGAAGACCTGGAGGCGACGTTCGGCCCGCTGGACCTGGTGCTGGTCGAGAGCGGCGGCGACAACCTGACCGCCACCTTCAGCCACGGCCTGGTCGACCGGCAGATCTTCGTGCTGGACGTGTCGGGCGGGGACAAGGTGCCCCGCAAGGGCGGGCCCGGGGTCACCGTCTCCGACCTGCTGCTGGTCAACAAGACCGACCTGGCCCCGCTGGTCGGGGCCAGCCTGGCCGTGATGGACCGGGACGCCGCGGCGGTCCGGCAGGGGCGGCCGGTGATCTTCGGTTCACTGCGGGACGACCCGCAGGCCACGGAGGTCACCGCCTGGGTACGGGCCGCCCTGGCCGAACGGGCCACGGCGTCCTAGTGCGGGCCCGCGCCGAACTGGTCGCCGACCGGGGGCCAGCCGGTGAGCTGCGACTGCCGGTCCAGCGGTCCCAGGCCCCGCTGGTGCTGCGCCGCACCGCCGACGCGGTCTACCTGGTCAGCGGCGCGGCCGGCCCGCTGGGCGGGGATCAGCTCGAGCTGCGCATCGAGGTCCGGGCCCGGGCCCGGCTCCGGCTGCGCACGGTGGCGGCGGCGGTGGCCCTGCCCGGCCGGTCCGGGCCGGAGTCGCGGCTCACGGTGACGGCCACGGTCGGCCCGGGCGCCCGCCTCGAGTACCTGCCCGAGCCGACGGTGGTGGCCGACGGGGCCCGGCACCGGACCGAGGTGGCCGTGGAACTGGCCGAAGACGCCACGTTGCTGCTGCGCGACGAGGTGCTGCTGGGCCGGCACGGAGAGCGGGGAGGCCGGTGCCGGACCCGGTTGCGGGTGAACCTGGCTGGGCGCCCGCTACTGCGCCACGAGCTCGACATCGACGGGGCCGACCCGGCCGCGGGCGGGCCCGCGGTGCTGGCCGGCCACCGGGCCGCCGGGACCCTGCTGACCGTCGAGCCTGAAGTTGCTGACGGGGCCGACGGGGTTTGGGGGGCTGGTGGGGCGGCAGATCCGTGGGTGGCGGTCATGCCGCTGGCGGGCCCGGGCGTCCTGGTCACGGCGCTGGCCCACGACACGCGGACGCTGCGGCAGCGCCTGACCCCGGGCGGGCGCCAGCGTCAGCTCACGGCTTGACGCCGACGCCGCAGAGGTTCCAGGCGGCGCCGCGTTCGTCCTGGAATGGCTTGGGGACGGCCACGCCGAGGACGGGCTCACCGACGGCCTCGCCGGAGTCGTTGCGGAGCGGGTTGTCCAGCTCGGGCCGCCACTGCACGGGGGTGACCACGCCCGGCTCGACCAGCGTGAACCCGTCGAAGAAGCGGGTGATGTCGGCGCGGCTGCGCGACACCAGCGGGGTGTTCCAGTGCAGGTCCTGGGTCATCTGGAGGATCGCCTCGGCCGCCTCCGGGTGGGTTTCGTCGGTCATCTGGCTCAGGGTGAGGTAGCTGCCGGGCACCACCGCGTCCCGGAACTGCCGGACGACACCCCACGGATCTTCCTTGTCCCACAGGCAGTGCAGCACGCAGATGAACAGGATGCCGATCGGCTGCCCGAAGTCGAGCAGGCCCCGGACGGCGGGATTGGCGATCACCTGCTCCGGCTCGCGCAGGTCGGCCTGGAGCGTGACCACGTTCGACCCGGCCATCAGCGCGGTGGCGTGGGTCGAGACCATGGGGTCGATATCGACGTAGACGACGCGCGCGCCGGGGGCGGCCCGGTGCACGATCTGGTGGGTGTTGGCCATGCTCGGCAAGCCGGAGCCGAGGTCCAGGAACTGGCGGACCCCCTGGCTCACCATGTAGTCCACGGTCCGCTGGAGCAGGTGCCGGGTCTCGACGGCGGTGTCAGCGGCCGACGGGACGCCGATCTCCAGCAGCTTGGCGTTGACCGCCTCGGCCGCCCGCTGGTCGACCGCGAAATTGTCCTTGCCGCGCAGGTGGTAGTTCCAGACGCGAGCCGTGTTGGGATAACGGACGCCCAGCGGATCCTCAGCCCCCGGCTCGCTGGACTCGGGAGGCGGAACGGACATCGAGCACCTTCTTCCGGGCGCTGGAAAGAGTACGCAAATCCTAACCAGCCGGGCGCCATCCGTGCGCCGGTTGCGCCCGGCCGGGTCGCCGGACCAAGATCACGACGGCTCAGCGGGCGGGGGTAGGATCGATTGCTGGCGGGGGGATCGCTCTGATGCGCCATGCCCGCGGGCGCCACGAGGAGGAACTCCCCCATGGCTGACGGCTTCTTCCACAGCGTGGTGCCCGAAGGCGAAACCGACTACGCCGACATCGACACCAGCGTGGCCCACATCGCCCGGGTGTACGACTACTGGCTGGGCGGCAAGGACAACTTCGCGCCCGACCGGGAAGCCGGGGACGAGGCCATCGCCGCCTACCCCCAGCTGGTGTCGTCGGTCCGGGCCAACCGGGCCTTCCTGGCCCGGACCGTCCGCTACCTGGCGGGCGAGGCCGGCCTCCGGCAGTTCCTGGACATCGGCACCGGCATCCCGTCGGCCAACAACACCCACGAGGTGGCCCAGGGCATCGCGCCTGACGCCCGGGTCGTCTACGCCGACAACGACCCGATGGTGCTGGCCCACGCCCGGGCCCTGCTGCGCGGCGCGCCCGAGGGCCGCACCGCCTACCTGGACGCGGACGTCCGGGATCCGGACACCATCTTGCGCTCGGCGGCCGAGGTGCTCGACTTCAGCCAGCCGGTCGCGGTCATGCTGGTGGCGATCCTGCACTTCGTGAGCGAGGACGAAGACCCGGCCGGAATCGTCAACCGGCTCATGGCCGAGATGCCGCCGGGCAGCTCGCTGACCATCACGCACGTGCCCAGCGACATGCACGCGACCGCGATGAAGGCCATGGGTGACCGGCTCAACCGGCTGCTGGCCCAGCGCAGCACGTACCGCAGCCGCGAGCAGGTGACCAAGCTGTTCGAGGGCCTAGAACTGGTCGAGCCGGGGGTGGTGCCGATCCAGGAGTGGCGGCCGGCCACCCCGGAGGAGGCCAGCGCCGCCGCCGCCATGTGGGGCGGCGTGGCGTTCAAGCGCTGATCGGCCCGTCAGTGGGTGATGGTCCCGAACGTGACGTCGGAGGACCAGATCGTCTGCCAGACGATGCCCTCGGACGAGTTGGCCGCCGAGACCATGTGGTTGCTGCCCTCGTAGACACCGACGTGGTAGACGGGGCTGCTCGGGCTGGACGTCGTGTGGAAGAACACGAGATCGCCGCCCCAGGCCTGGCTGCGGCTGATGCGCTTGAAGTGCCGGTACTGGTCCTCGGCCGTGCGCGGAATCGACTTGCCGAGGTGCTTGTACACGTACTGGGTGAGCCCGCTGCAGTCGAACCCGGTCGACGGGGAACTGCCGCCGTAGCGGTACGGGGTCTTGTGGATGAAGGTTTCCACGTAACCGGCGGCCTTCTGGTTGAAGGACGCGGTCTGGCCGTTGGCTATACCTGTGAACGCGATCGAGAGGACGGCCATCGTTCCGGCGATGGTGCCTGCCTTATGTCGAATTGTCACGGTTGCTCCTTAGGTGAGGCATCTGGAGCATCGTGGCCGGTCTCAGCAGGCATTTCAGGCGAACCGGAAGATTTTCCGGTATTCCTGTAACTCAGATCACAATGAAACCTCGCATACGGGGACGCCTTTAACACCCATCACAGGGTGATTTCGGGGTCATCTCGGCCCGGTAAATACCGGTCTGGGCGTCAGCCGTAGGAAAGTGGCAGGGTGATCCCGACCGCCATCAAGATGGCCAGGAGGGCGAAGCAGGCCCCGGTCAGCAGGTCGGTGTTGATCTTCGGGATGAAGTCGATGAAGTGAGCCACGGTCCGGCCGACCTGGTGCCCGGCCAGCGACATCACGAAGGTCATGACCCCGAACAGAATGGGCGCCAGCCACGGCGAGAAGCCAGCCAGGCCGAGCGCGGTGCCGGCCGCGACATTGTCCACGCTCAGCGGGATCGGCAACCCGAACCGGGCCCATCTCAGGTCCGGGTCGGCGCGATGCGGCGAGACCACCGCCTTGACGATGAGGAACAGCCCGTACACGCCGAGCCCGATCATGGCCACCGTGTCGGAGTAGTGGTCGAGCTTGTCGCTCAGGAGGTGCCCGATGAGGATCCCGACCACGGGGGCGACGCCGTCCCACACGCCGAAGATGGCGGAGGTCTTGGCCGACGTCAAAAAGTTCGGCTTGAGCCCTCCGAGCACAAGCGAACTGCGGAAGTTGTCCAGACTCAGAACGAACCCGAGCGTCAGCAGTCCGAGCACTGAGGATTCCCTCCCGGATTGCGCGTCAAGCCGCCGCAATTACCTTCTGTGACACGCTTTTTCGCGCCAGATTCCGGCAAAAACTAGATCTGGCTCAACTTTGTGTCAAGAAGTTCGAAAAACCCGCATTGTGACCTGCTATTTGTAATAGGTGTTTCATCTAAATAGGCGGATCGCGCCGACGTCATGATCACAAGCGGTGACGGCGTGATCGGCGGTCCAGGACGGTGACCCGGACCCCGCGGTGGGTGCCCGCTCCGGCCCCGGGTCACAGCCAGCCGGCCGCCATCACGCCGGAGAGGCCGAGCAGCATGATGGCGCCCACCATCTCGCCGTGCTCGCCGGTCGCCTGGCCCAGCCTCCCGCCCAGTTGCAGCCCGATGAGCGACATGACGAAGCTCAGCAGCCCGAACAGGGCCACGGCCAGGGCGATCGGGTAGCGCACGGTGCCCAGGGCGAGTCCCACGGCCAGGTCGTCCAGGCTGAGCGCGGCCCCGCTGACCAGCAGCCGCCAGCCGTGCCAGATCGTGGGGGCGTCGTCGTCGCCGCGCCGGGCCTCGATGAGACCCCAGATCGCGGTCGCGCCGAGGATCCCGGCGCCGGCCCAGTGGGCGGCCGGCCCCAGCGGGCCGGCCAGGCCGGCGCCGATGAGCATGCCGATGGCCGGCATCGCGACGTCGCACAGGCCGAAGACCGTGGCCACCGTCAGCTCGGTACGCCGGTCCACGCCGCT
>DASXJM010000052.1:0-3308 GCA_036497405.1 Streptosporangiaceae bacterium
CACCACCACCAGCCCGTGCCTGGTGGGTTCGGCGGAGGTTTGGCCGAACAGCTCGCGGCGGCGCAGCGGCGCCTTGGGGCCCATACCGGCCAGGGACCGCACGAACGACGGACCGGTCCGGAACGCCAGCGACCGGCCGGCTTGCTCGGCCAGCAGCACCCCGTAGGCCACGATGTCCAGGTCGGAGTACTCGGTGGCGTTGACCACCACCCACTGCCCGTCGTGCACCCCGGTCAGCAGTTCGGCGATCCGCTCCGGCCCGCCGAGACGGATATCGGCCAGGCTCAGGCTGACCACGTCATCGGGCCGGACCCGCGCCCCGCTACCTTCGGCAATGAAATCTCGCAAGTCCGAGGCGGAGTACCCGAAGGTGGCGTCGCGGGCGAACTCCGTGTCGCCCACTGGCACCAGTTCACCGGACACCCGCGCCCAGTGGATGTCCCCGGCGGTGACCCGTCCGGCCTCGAGGAACGCCGGAGCCAGCAGCACCCCGTCGAACCCGCGTCCGGTGACCGATCGTTGCACGGCCTGCAGCGCGCCGACCTCGGCCATCACGTGCCCGCGCAGGGTCGAGTCGCTCCGGCTGACGAACTGCACGCGCCCGCCCGCCCGCTGGCCGGCCGCCAGCAACCCCCGGGCGACCCGATCGTTGAGCGTCACCGCGTCGGCCTCGTCCAGCGACCGCGTGTTGGTCAGCACGAAACAGGTTCCGGCCGCGCCCGCGAACGCCGCCGCGTAGGCGTCCTCGTCGGTCACGGTCACGACCTGCACGTCGTGCACGGCCTGCGACCCGGTGGGATCGTCGTCCAGCACCCCCAGCAGGAGACGCCGCTCCGCCCGCCGGGCCCGGATCGATGCCCGCAGCCCCTCGTCATCGGGCCGGGGCGGCGGCTGCGCGGCCAGCACTTCGCGGGCCGGTGGCAGATTGTCCCGAGCCAAACTGACCATCCCTCCACCTCAGCCGCAGCGGTGACCCCGCCCGTAAGATCACCTTATGGCGAACGTGCTCATCACCGGCGGGTCGGGTTTCGTTGGCGCCCGGCTGGCCCGCGAACTGCTGGCGGCCGGTTCGATCGAAGCCGACGGCCAGGGGCCCAAGCCGATCACCCAGCTGACCCTGGTCGACCGGGCCCCGCTCCCGCCCGACCTGGCCGGCCACCCGGCCGTGGCCGGGATCGAGGGTGACCTGCTCGACCTGCTCAGCCCGGGCGGCCAGGGCCTCGACGCCACCGTCGCCGCCGACGTGATCTTCCATCTGGCCGCGGCGGTCAGCGCCGAGTGCGAGGCCGACTTCGATCTCGGCATCCGGGCCAACCTGCGGGCCACCGAGGCGCTGCTGGTGGCGGCCCGGTCGGCCGAGACCCACCCGCTGCTGGTGTTCACCAGCTCGGTGGCGGCGTTCGGTGACTCGCCGGACCACCCACTGCCCGACGTGGTCGAGGACCAGACCGCGCCCAACCCGCAGACCAGCTACGGGGTGCAGAAGGTCATCTGCGAGCAACTGGTGGCCGACTACACCCGCAAGGGCTACCTGCGCGGTCGCTCGGTACGGCTGATGACCGTGTGCGTGCGGCCCGGCAAGCCGAACGCCGCCGCCTCCGGCTTCATGTCCGGCATCATCCGGGAGCCGCTGGCCGGGCAGCGGGCGGTGTGCCCGGTCAGTCCCGACACCGGGGTGGTGCTGTCCTCACCGGCCAACACCATCCGCGGCCTGCTGCGGGCCGCCTCAGCCGACGACCAGGCCTGGGGTGGCCGCAGCGCGGTCAACCTGCCCGCGGTCAACATCACCATCGGCGAGATGGTCGCAGCGCTGGAGCAGGTGGCCGGCCCGGAGACCACCGCGCTGATCGACTGGCAGCCCGACCCGGCCATCCAGCAGATCTGCTCGACCTGGCCCGGGCACGTGCGCGCCGACCGGGCCACCGGCCTGGGCCTGGCCCCGGACCCGGACTTCAGCTCGATCATCCGCCAGCATCTGGCCGAAACGGGTGCAGGTCAGCCAGCCGGGCCAGCTTGAACCCCAGGTGCACGGCCAGCCGGTCGTTCCCGTCCCGCAGATTGAAGCCGCACAGCTTCTCCGCCTTGTCCAGCCGGTAGTACAGGGTGGCCCGGTGCAGGTGCAGCCGGGCCGAGACCGCCTTCACGTCGCAGCCCAGGTCCAGGTAGGTTTCCAGCGTCCGGATCAGCACCTCGTCACCGTCGGCGAACAACACCGCCAGCCGCGGATCCAGGGCCGACTCGGCCGCGTCGGCGGGCAGCTGGGCGAGGGCCCGGAACACCCCCAGCCCCTGCCACCGGACCGCGTCCCCGACCGAAGGGACCACCGCCGCGACCTTGGCCGCCAGCCGCGCGTGCTGGTAGGAACGGTACGCGTCCCGCAGCCGGGGCTGCGGATCACCGGTCGCGGCCACGACCCGGGCCCCGGGAACCTTGCGCAGTCGATGCCGCAGCGCGTCCGCCACCACCTGGGCCTCGCTCAGCCCGGCCGAGTCGTCGGCCACCGAACCCGCTCGCACCAGCACCACGCCATGGTCGGCGTACCCCGACCGCAGGGCACTGTCGCCCCGGGTGGCCTCCCGACCGGCCCGGGCCGCATCCTGCAGCGCCTCGCTGACCGCCTCCCGGGGCAGTTGCTCGCCCACTCCCAGCGGCTGGACGACCGCCACCACCACCGGCGCCCGGGCCGGCAGCAGGCCCTGGTCCACGATCTGCCCGGCCGCCGCCTCGCGCAGGTCGGCGGCGGGGGAGAGCAGGTGGGACAGGGTGCCGCTGGTCAGCCGGGTGCCCAGCTCTTCCTCGTACAGCAGCAGGGCCGCGTGCTCGGCGGCCTGCCGGGCCGCGGCGACGTCGGCCTCCGACAGCCGGGCCCGGTCGTCGATCAGGAACAACCAGCCCATCAGCCGTCCCTGGTAGCGGACGGGCACGCACAGCCGCCCCAGGATGCCCTGGTCCGGCTGACCGGGGATGCGCAGCGGCTCGGTGGCGGCCTCGATGCCCTGGTCCCGGAACCAGGACATGACCTCGCGCCGGGTCGCGCGACGCAGGATCGACTCCCGGCGCACCTCGTCGATGGGCTGACTGTGCGAGGAGTAGACCACCATCCGCTCCTCGTGGTCCTCCAGCACGGTCGGCGCGTCCAGCCGGCTGGCCAGCTCGTCGACGATGTTCTGCAGCTCAGAGGCCATGGCCCAGATAATGGCAGCACCGGGTAACGACGGGAACCCGGGGTAGAACGGCCCGGTGACCGTGCTGATCGGTACCTCGGGCTGGAGCTACGGCCACTGGGAGCCCGAGCTCTACCCGCCCGG
>DASXJM010000053.1:0-3477 GCA_036497405.1 Streptosporangiaceae bacterium
CCCGGCGGAACGGCGGCTGACCGCCGAGCATCTCGAACGCGGCGCCGGCCAGCGCGTACTGGTCCGCCGCCCCACCCACCGCCTTGCCCTCGATCTGCTCGGGCGCGACGTAGTCCAGAGTGCCCAGGAACTGGCCGGTGCCGGTCAGGCCGGACGACGAGAGCGACTGCTTGCTGAGCCCGAAGTCGGACAGGTAGATGTGGTCCGGCCGGCCGCTCCCGGACGCCGCGTCCAGCAGCATGTTGGCTGGCTTGACGTCGCGGTGCACCAGGCCGAAGGAGTGGGCCGCGTCCAGCGCCGAGCCGACCTGGCTGACGATGCCGGCCACCCGGGCCGCGGGCAGCTGGCCCATTTCGTCCAGCAGGGTGCGGATGTCCCGGCCCACCACGTACCGCATGGCGATGAACAGGACGCCCTCGGCCTCGCCGGCTTCGAACACCGGGATGATGTGCGGGTGGTCGACAGCCGCGGCCGCCCGGGACTCGCGGATGAACCGCTGCCGGAACGCCTCGTCCCGGCCCAGCACGGGCGACAGCAGCTTCAGGGCGACGTTGCGGCCCAGCTGGACGTCGCGGGCGCGGTAGACCAGCGCCATGCCGCCCCGGCCGATCTGCTCCTCCAGCCGGTAACCGGCCACCTCGGAACCGACCGTGTACGACTCGGGATCTGGGTAGTCCCCCCCGGTCACAGTGCCTCCCCCTCCGATCTGCGCCCCTGGATCAGCTCTCGGGCACCCCGTACCGAGAGCACCGGGGAAGCGGGAGGCCTCACCCCAATGCCGTCAGCTGTACGGCATTATTTCCAGCCCGCCGCCCGCCCGGCAACCACCCGGGCTGACCGTGTTAATTACACGCCTGTGATTTACCCACATGTGTGTCCACAGGTTGTGGATAACAGCCTCGCACGCTGGGCAAACCACTCATTTGTGTCCACATCCCCTGTGGGTAAGACCCTAGCCGTGCGATTGGCCGGCTCGAAAGAGTCGCGAAACAATAAAGTGCAGTAAATACACAAATACTGCTTTAATGATCATTCGCCGTCGCCCATGGTCTCACCCTGCGTACGCTGCGTCAGGCTATCGCCGGTCAACTACCGTTAGGCCGCAGACGCTGCGATAATGCCTGGATGACTGGTCTCAGCCTCGCCCTGGCGAACCTCAAGCCAGGCACCGGCAAGACCACGTCGGCGGTGTGGCTGGCCCACGTTTTCGCGTCGGCCGGGAACCGGGTGCTGCTGGTCGACGCGGACCCGTCGGGCAGCGCGCTGGAATGGTCGGACCTGGCCGCCATGGATCCCGCGGTCGATCCGCGGGCGTCGTTCCCGTTCCGGATCGTGGCCCTGCCCTCCCGGGAACTGCACCGCCGGGTCCCGGAGATCGCCCAGGACGATGACGTGGTGATCATCGACACGCCCCAGATCGAGGACCACGCCGGCATCGCCCGGTCGGCCCTGCGCTTCGCGGACGAGGTGGTGATCCCGTGCGCGCCCAGCCCGATCGAGATCAACCGCACCTCGCCGGTGCGGGAGGAGATCCTCGAGGTCGCCTCGCTGCGGGCCACCCCGGGGCGTTCGGCCATCCTGCTCAACCGCTGCATCGCCCGGGCCCACTCCACCACCGACGCCCGCGAGGCCCTGCAGGAACTCGGCTACGACGTGCTGGACGCGTCGGTGCCCCGGCTGGAGCTGTACGCGCAGAGCTTCGGCCTGCCGATCAAGCTCTCCGAACATGACGTGTGGCGCCGGGTCGCCCGCGAGCTGACCAGCCGGTGCACCCCGCTGTGCTCGGTGCGGTCATGACCAAGCCCCGCGAGCAGCGCAAGGCGCAGATGGCGGCGGCCGCGGCCCGCCGCACCGAGCCGGACGCCCGGCCCGCGGGCCGGACCGCGATCCGGTCCAAGCCGATCCGGGTCACCCTGGACCTGAGCCCAGAGCTGTACCGGCAGCTCAACCGCTGGGCCGATGACGCCGCCGTCGACCTGGACGTGCCCCGGGTGGCGCTGGCCGACGCGATCCGGGCCATGATCCGGGTGGCCGGCGACGACCCCGGTCCCGTGCTGGACCAGCTCCGCCGCGATCGCGAGAAGTAACCGGGCCGGCCAAGCGGCCGCGCCCAGGGGTCTCAGTCGCCCTCGAAGGCCGGATCCTCGCGGCGGGCGGCGGCGTCGACGCCGCGGCGGAAGTCGCGGGTGCCGAACAGCTCGCGCTGGCGCTCGGCCTCGACCGGGTGGGCGGCCTTGACCTCCTCGGCCAAGGCCGCGCGCATGGTGCGCCGGATGGCCTGGACGGCCAGGGGGGCGGACGCCGCGATCTCGGCCGCGAAGCCCTGGGCGGTCGCGCGCAGCGTGCCCGGCTCGGCCAGCCGGTCGAACAGCCCGGCGTCCCGCGCGTCCGGGCCCTTGATGCGGCGCCCGGTGTAGAGCAACTCCAGGGCGCGCTGTTGCCCGGTCACCCGGGGCAGCGTGGCCGAGATACCAAAGCCCTGGTGGATGCCGAGCCGGGCGAAGTTGAACGCCAACCACGAGCTGGGCTCGCCGACCCGGAAGTCGGCGCTGAGCGCGAGCCCGGCCCCGCCGCCGACGGCGCCACCCTGGATCGCGGCCACCACCGGCTTGGACAGGGTGAACAGGGCCAGCGACCGGGCGTAGAGCGCGTCGGTGCCGACCGGGTCGGCGTCCTGCTCAGCGTCGCCGCTGGGGTCACCGAACTTGGCCCCGGCGCAGAAGTGCTTCCCGTCCGAGCAGAGCACGATGGCCCGGCAGTCCGGCTCGGTCTCCAGGTCCTCGTAGGCCGAGGCCAGCGCGTCGATCAGGGCCACGTCGAAGTAGTTGGCGGGCGGCCGCTGGATCTCCACCGTCGCCACCAGCCCGGACAGCGTCACAGTCAGGTCAGCCATCCCCCACTCATATCAGCCCGTGTGGTGCACCTCCTGCCGGGCGTGCACCGGGGTGTCCAGGCCGGCCTGGCGGGCCTTGAGCTGCAGGGCCAGGAACAGCGAGTAGAACCGGGACTGGGCCAGGTTCCCGCCGGTGAACCAGAGCGCCTCCTGCTGGGTCGGCTTCCACATGTTGCGCTCCTCGCCCTCCCAGGGACCGGGGTCCTTGGCGGTGTCCGAGCCCAGGCCCCAGCACTTGCCGACCTTGTCCGCGACCTCGGGCGAGATCAGCTCGGCGGCCCAGCCGTTCATCGAGTTGTAGCCGGTGGCGTAGACGACCAGGTCGGCGGGCAGTTCGGTGCCGTCGGCCAGCACCACGCCGGTTTCGGTGAGGTGGTCGACGTGGCCCTTGGCCAGCTTCACCTGGCCGTTGGCGACCAGGTCGGCCGAGCCGACGTCGATGTAGTAGCCGGAGCCGCGGCGCAGGTACTTCATGAACAGGCCCGAGCCGTCCTCGCCCCAGTCGTGGTCGAACCCGGCCTTCTCCAGCCGTTCGTAGAAGTCGCGGTCCCGCTCGTGCATGGCCTCGTAGAGCGGGATCTGGA
>DASXJM010000054.1:0-6120 GCA_036497405.1 Streptosporangiaceae bacterium
CACCTTGGGCTCACGGACGATGGCCCGGCCCATGGCCACCCGCTGGCGCTGGCCGCCGGACAGGTTGCGCGGCTTGCGGTCCAGGAACTCTTCGAGGTCGAGCAGCTTGGCCGCCTCCCGGACCCGGCGGGTCCGCTCGTCCTTGTCCACCCCTTGCATCTTGAGCGCGAAGCCCATGTTCTCCCCGACCGTCTTGCTCGGGTAGAGGGCGTAGTTCTGGAACACCATGGCGATGTCCCGGTCCCGGGAAGGCACCCCCACCATGTCCTTGCCGTCGATGCGGATCGAGCCGTCGTCGATCTCTTCCAGCCCGGCCAGCATGCGCAGCGCGGTGGTCTTGCCGCAGCCGGACGGGCCGACCATGACCACGAACTCGCCGTCTTCGATGGGCAGGTTGAGCTCGTTCACCGCGGGCCGTTCCGCACCCGGGTAGATGCAGGTCGCGCCGTCGTAGGTGACCTCAGCCATGGTGTGCTCCTGAGTGGGTGACCGGAAGGGGGCAGGCCAGGGGGCGGGGCGTCACTTGATCGCTCCGAAGGACAGGCCGCGGACGAGCTGGCGCTGGGCGATCCAGCCGGCCAGCACCACGGGCAGGGTGGCGACGGTGGCGGCCGCGGCCAGCTGGGCGAAGTACAGCCCCTCGGAGGAGATGAACCCGACCAGGAACACCGGGACCGTGGCCGCCTTGGTGGCGGTGATGTTGACCGCGAAGAAGAACTCGTTCCAGGAGAAGATGGAGCAGATCAGCGCGGTGGCGGCCAGGCCCGGGGCCACGATGGGCAGGATCACCTCGACCACCGTGCGGCGCAGCGGGGCGCCGTCCATCTCGGCCGCCTCCAGCAGCTCGCCCGGCACCTCCAGGAAGAACGACCGCATCATCCACACCGCGATCGGGAGGTTCATGGCCGTGTACAGGATGACCAGGGTGAAGATGTTGTCCAGCAGGTGCAGGTCGCGGGCGGCGATGTAGATCGGGATGATCGCCGCCACCACCGGCAGCATCTTGGTGCTGATGAAGAAGAACAGCACGTCGCGGGTCTTCTTCACCGGGCGCAGCGACAACGCGAACGCACACGGCGTGGCCAGGGCCAGCACCAGGATCGTGGAGACGATGGTGGCGAAGGCCGAGTTGGCCACGTACGGCCACAGGCCGCTGTGGAACACCGCCGAATACTGCGACCAGGTCGGCGAGAAGACGATGTGGGGCGTGTTGGTGTAGGCGTCGGCCTCGGTCTTGAACGAGGTGATCACCATCCACAGGACCGGGAAGAAGAAGATGATCCCCACGATCCAGCCGACGATGCCCCAGGTGAGGCTGTTGTTCCGGCGCTTGGCCCGCTTGCCGGTGTAGACCTCCGGCGCGGCCGGGGCCGCCGGTTCCAGGGTGGAAGTTGCGCTGGCCATCATGCCGCCTGTTCGGTGCCGGAGAAGGACGTGAAGATCAGCCGCAGGGCGAAGGTCGAGATGATGATCGTGGCCACGACCACCACCACGCCCATCGCCGCCGCCTGGCCGACCTGGAAGCCCAGGAACGCCCGCTGGTAGATGTAGAAGGGCAGGTTGGCGCTGGAGATGCCGGGCCCGCCCTGGGTCATCATGTAGACCGCGTCGAAGTCGTTGACCACGTAGATGGCCCCGAGCACGACGCCCAGTTCGATGTAGCGGCGCAGGTGCGGCAGGGTCAGCTCACGGAAGATCGAGAACGGCCGGGCGCCGTCGCAGCTGGCCGCCTCCAGGATGTCCTTGGGCTGGCTCTGCAGGCCCGCCAGCACCAGCAGCATCATGAACGGCGTCCACTGCCAGATCATCTCGATCATGACCGAGCCGAGCGGGAAGCTGCTGACCCAGTCGAACTTGCCGATCCCGAACGGCCGGAAGATGAAGTTCACGATGCCGAACGTGGGGTCGAACATCGTGGTCTTCCACAGCAGCGCCGCCCCGACCGGCATGATCAGGAACGGCGTGATGAGCAGGGTCCGGACCATGCCGCGGCCGAGGAACTTGCGGTCCAGCAGCAGGGCCAGCAGGACCCCGAGGACCATGGCGATGAGGACGGTCCCGACCGTCATGATCACCGTGTTCAGGGCGGTGGTGCGGAACTGGCTGTCCTCGAACACCTGGGCGTAGTTGGCGAACCAGACGAAGTGCTGCGAGCCCGGCCGGACCAGGCTCCACGACTCCAGCGAGTAGTACAGCGTGACCAGGAACGGCAGCTGGGTGACGATGATCGTGAACACCAGCGCGGGCAGCAGCGGGCCACGCCGGACCCAGCCGCGGCGTCTTTCGTCGCCGCGGGCCCGCATCCGGTGGGCCCCGGCTACCGGGGGAGCGATCGCGGTCATTCGTGCCTCACTTCCGGTAGGACTGGCCGACGGCCTGGGCGTACTTCTGGGCCTGGTTGAGCGCGCTCGACACCGACTGGGAGCCAGCGATGCAGGCGCTGAACTGCTCGCTGATGTTGGTGCCCAGGTCCTGGAACTCGGGGATGTCCAGAAACTGGACGCCGGTGTAGGGCGTCGGCTGCAGGCACGGGTGGGCCGAGTTGGTCGCGTTGATCGACTGCAGCGTGAGCGGGCCGTAGACCGACGACAGCTTCTTGTACTGGGGGATCTTGTAACTGGAGAACCGGCTCCCCGGCGGCACGTGCGACCAGCCGAGCTTCTGGCCCACGGTCTTGATGTAGGTCGGGGACGTCATCCAGGCGATGAAGTCCCAGGCCGCCTGCTTGTGCGTGCTGGTCTTGGGGACGGCCAGCGACCAGGTGTACAGCCAGCCGGACGGGCGGCCGTCCTGGGTCGGGGCCCAGGCGTAACCGTTCTTGCCCGCCACCTTGCTGCTGGCCGGGTCCTCGATCGTGCTCACCGCCGAGGTGGCGTCGTACCACATGGCCGCGTCGCCCTGGCTGTACAGGGTGGCGCACTCGGAGAAGCCGGCCGCGGGCGCGCCCGGCTCACCGTACTTCTGCAGCAGGTTCACGTAGTCGGTGACCGCCGCGGTCACCTGGGGGCTGGTGAGCTGGGCCTGCCACTGCAGGTTGAACCAGCGGCCGCCGTAGGAGTTGATCACCGTGTCCATCGGGGCTAGGTTCTCGCCCCAGCCCGGGTCGCCGCGCAGGCAGATACCGACCAGGCCCTTCTTGTGGATGGTCTCGGCGATCTGCGCGACCTGCTTCCAGGTCGGCTTCTTCGGCATGTTGATGTTGTACTTGGCCATCAGGTCCTTGCGGTACATCAGGAACGATGACTCGCCGTAGAACGGGACCGAGTACAGGTCGCCCTTGTGCGACAGCGTGGCCCGCAGCTGGGGCAGGAAGTCCTGGGCGTTGTAGCCGGGGGTCTTGTCGATGTAGGGCTGCAGGTTGGTCAGCCACCCGTTGGCCGACCACATCGGCGTCTCGTAGTTGCTGATCATCACCACGTCGAACTCGCCACCCTGGGTGGACACGTCGGCGGTGATCTTGGCCCGGGCCTCGTTCTCCGGCAGCGACACGAAGTTGAGGTGTACGCCCGGGTGCTCCTTCTCGAACAGGTAGGACAGGCTGATCGCGTCCTGCATCTGCGAGTTGGACACGATGGCCACGGTGATGTCGGTACCGGAGCCACCCCCGGAGAACAGTTGCTCGGTTCCGGTCGCGCATCCGGCCAGGGCCAGGGCGCCGGCGCCGGCCGACCCGGCCAGGAAGGCCCGCCGGCTGATCGGGGCCGAAGGGCTGGTCGCCGATCGTAGGTCTCGTCGTCGAGTCATCGCCGCTTCCTGTCGTCCGGCTGCTACGTACTCGGTCCGCACCTGCTCTCGCATGCTCATATGAGCGCCAAGCGCTCACATCGAGCATGGCGATAACAGACACATTGAGCCGGATGGACGTGTGTGTCAAGAACGCGTTTGTGACTCGTTACGCGGCCCCAGGTCACTAATGCCCGCAAAAACCCACGAATACGGACTAAAACGGCAGGCCGAAATGGGGCCGCAACGATCGGCGCCGGCTCCGGGGGGCGCTGGCGTGGTGCCGACGGGGCGCAGCTCAGCCGGTGGTCAGCGGCCGGGGATGGGCGGCGGCTCAGCCGGTGGCGGTGCCGTCGAGCAGGCCGGTCGGCACGGCCTGATTGCCCTTGAGCGCGTTGAACAGCTCGGTGGCCTTGTCGTGATCCCACAGGATCGAGTCGCCGGCCGAGGTCTGGTAGTTGGCGTTGGCGATCGGCACCGTGCCGGTCTCCGGGTTCTTCAGGCCCAGACCGGCCTTGATCAGGTCGTACAGGTGGGTGCCCTGGTCGACCGAGATCGAGCCGGCCGCGCTGGAGCCGAACGGCAGGGCCTTGAACGGGTTCAGGAACACGCCCGGGCTGGTCGCCTTGCTCAGCAGGGCCTTGAGGAAGGCACGCTGGTCCTGGATCCGCTGCAGGTCGCCGGTGGCGAACGAGTGCCGGTCGCGGACGAACTCCAGGGCCTGGGTGCCGTTCAGGGTCTGGCAGCCCGCGTTGAGGTTGACGCCCGAATTCTTGTCGTGCACCGAGCTCTTCAGGCAGACGTAGACCCCGCCCACCTTGTTGGTCACGTCGACCAGGCCCTCGAAGCCGATGCCCATGTAGTGGTTGATGGTCAGCCCGGTGGCGCTTTCCACCGTCTGGACGAGCAGGCTCGGGCCGCCGATGCCCAGCGCGGCGTTGATCTTGTTCATGCCGTGGCCGGGGATCTCCACGTAGGAGTCACGCGGGATGCTGATCAGCACCGGGGTGGGGCCGCCCAGGTGCAGCAGCATCAGCGAGTCGGAGTTGGTGTCGGTGTCGGACCCCACGTGCAGCTGGGCCTTCTGCGTCCGGGACAGGCCCGACCGGGTGTCCGAGCCGGTGATCAGCCAGTTCGTCCCGGACGAGGTCACCGCGCTGGCGGGCAGGGTGACGTCGCGGTTCAGCTTGCCGTCCAGCCAGATGTAGGACCCGGCCACCAGGGCGATGATGAGCACCACGACCGTGCCGATGACCAGCGCGATGCGGCGGCCCCGGCGGCCCGGCTGGCCCCAGAACCGCCGGCGGCGGCCGCCCTGGTAGGTCCGGCCCGGGGGCCGCCCGGGCGGTGCGCCCCGGTCCGGTTCCGCGCGGTGGCCGGGCGCCTGGGACGGTGGCTGCTGCGGCCAGTTGGACCCGGCCGATCGCGACGAGCCCGCCGGTGGCGCGCCCCAGCCACCCTGGCCGCCACGACCGCCTTGACCGCCCTGGCTGCCGCGCGCCGGGCCGCGCGACCCAGGTTCGTCTTGATACCAGCCCTGCGGCCAATCGTTCATGACGTCGCTTCCGTGTGATGCCCCCGATACTTCCGCCCAGCGTACCGAGCCCGAGCGTCAAGGACCGCTCGCTGCGCAGACTTCCAGATTTCTGGGCGCCGTCAGTGGCGAACGAGGTCCTCTTCATATCGAATGACGGGCACTTCCCGGTCCAGGTTCAGCCCGACGCGACATCCCACTGGCAGCTGGATGCGCCGCGGCTGGTGGCCGCAGGGAACGTTGGTGACGATCGGGAAGGCGCCGCCGGCGCTGTCCCCGACCGCGCGCAGGATCAGCTCGTCGATGTCCCGGTCCGGAGCGCCGTCGGCGGCCCACTCGGCCGGAGCCCCGATGACCAGCGCGGCGATCTCGTCCAGCAGGCCGGCCAGCCGCAGGTGAGTCAGGAACGCATCGACCACCTCGTAGGTGGCCGACCGGGCCTCCACGACCAGGATCGCGCCCGCGGTGGACGGCATCCAGGGCGTCCCCACCAGCGGGAAGCAGGCCCCCAGGTTGCCTCCGACCATCGGCCCGGACACGATGCCCTGGGCGCTCCCCCGGCTCCCGCGGCGGGGCACCCGCCAGTCGCGGCCGCCGATTTCGGTCCCGGCCACCGGCCCGGACACCATGGCCCAGAACGCCCGCTCGGTGCCCGGTTCGATCTCGGGCTGGAAGAACTGGAAGCCGGTCACGCCGTGCAGGGTGGCCAGGCCGGCCGCGGCCAGCATCGAGTTGTTCAGCGCCGAGGGGTTGCTGAACCCGGCGAACAGCTTGGGGTGGGCCCGGATCAGGTCGTAGTCCAGCCGGTCGATCAGCTGGTGCGAGCCGGTGCCGCCGTTGGCCGGCAGCACCATGGCCACCTC
>DASXJM010000055.1:0-13567 GCA_036497405.1 Streptosporangiaceae bacterium
GGCCGGGTCGCCGTCCGGCCGCCGCAGGATCAGATGACCCGCGACCGGCTCCGTGGCCGTGCTGGCCACCCACGCGCAGGCGATGCCGTCCGGGGTCAGCCACCGGGCCGGATCGGCCGGCCAGTTCGTCGGATACCCGCCGGTCTCATACACGGCCGCCAGCACCCGCACGCACCGCTCCAGGTCGCCGTCCTCACGGTCGCGAATCCGCAGCCCGCTGGGCACCGGCTCGGTCTCCTCCACCCGCGCGAGCCTACGCCGGCTGGAGTCACTGGTCCGGGGCCCAAACGCCCACTGGCCCGGGCTCCCGTCGACCGCGATCACCGACCGTCGGCCGGGCCCTGAGACCTCCGGATCGCCAGCTTCTCGCTCAAGTGACCGGAGTCGCCCGTGGGCCAGCCGGGTCAGGTCATGCCTGCGCCGAAGATGACCGGCATGCCCGGGGCACCCGGGGCGACCGTGCCCGGCGTTGATCGGCCGGGTGGGCCATGATCAGCCCCATGGCCCGGCGCTTGGCCCGACCCGACGATCTATCGGACGCTCACTGAGCTGATCGCCCCGGTCCGGAAACACCGCCGACCTGGTTAGCACCGGCTTCCATTGGTGCTGACGCCGACCAAGTGATAGGGCCGGTAGATATTAATGGGCCCATCGCCAGGACTGACGCAAAACTTGTACCCCGACCCGTTGGAATTCTGGTACAGCCAGACGCGTGCGTTGCAGTCATTCACCACGTATGTCGAGCCTGGAGTCAGGTTATAAAGGTTTGACGGAGCGGTGTGATTACCCGCCGTGCGGCAGCTCACAAACTGATTGTCGTTACCGTAGTACGGGTCGCTGACCTGGAACAGGCCGCTCGGGGTGGTGGCAGGCAGTGCCTGCTGCGCTTGCGCGACGAGGGCCGCCGGATGCGTGGTAGCCGCGGCTGCTGTTGCCGCCTGCAGTTCAGGCAGCAGAAGAAATGCGGCCAGTGGCAAGATCATCTTCCTTGTTGATCTCACTGCCTGAATTTGGATCAATTAATCCTCCTCGTATTGACGCCAACCACCCCATCGGACATCGGGGGAACACGTCAGCGCCAGGAAATTTGACCGGCAACTTCTGCACTTCAAGGAAATTCCTGGTCAGAGGAGCGGGCACTCGCGGTTCACCGGCAATTCGCCGCAAACTTTGCCGGTCAGATTACCGGTCAAACTTCGTTGTGGACGGGCATGGTCTTACCTGTATTAACCACCAGCACAACCGTGACGCTCCACGCGCAGTCTTTACCGCGCACTTTCCACGCCACAAACCGCAATATTCCCAGCGACCTCGAAAGCGCTGAAGTCTTATTGATTGGCCGGAAGAGTCTGTCACAGGAGTGCTGGTCTATACACC
This sequence comes from Streptosporangiaceae bacterium, assembly GCA_036497405.1. Taxonomy (GTDB): domain Bacteria; phylum Actinomycetota; class Actinomycetes; order Streptosporangiales; family Streptosporangiaceae; genus Bog-532. The sequence continues at coordinate 1,378 of DASXJM010000055.1, forward strand.
CATGGGTGGCCCGGGCTGTGGCAGGTGACCCTGTGCCGGTCCGCAGCCGGTCCCCGAGTGCCGACGCACCCCGATCGCCCGTCATGGCGTACGTCACCCACCGAGTTGTCTGCCCCCGCAACCGGAACTTTACGGGGTAAGACTTCCGGTTTGAAGAGCTAGCTTTCTGTGCTGATTCCGTGCGTTTCCGTGTGTTCCGCTCCCCGGGGGCCATCCTGGCCGGCCGTGGCCCGGTACTGGGCCACGGCGGCCTCGCAGACCGCCCGGACCGGCCAGCCCAGCGCGCGGGCCGCCGCTTCCGCCTCGGCCAGTTCGGCCGTGACCGTGCCGAAGCCCGCCCCGCCACCCGTCTCGCCGCCCGCCCCGCCGGTGGTGCCGGCGACCTTGACCGTGACCACCTGGCGGTTGCCTTCCGGGCCCACCTCCACCGGCACCGACCGGCGGGCGGCGGTCAGCCGGGTCATCCGCGACCAGCGCACCCCCAGCGTGCCGGTGTGGGCGAAGATCGCCGCCGCCACCGCGGGCCGGACCGGTTCGGCGCACAGCGCGGTCAGCACCTGCCCGGGCCGTCCGTGCCGTCCGATCATCGGGGTGCACCAGCAGTCCCAGGCTCCGGCCGCTCTGACCGCTTGCAATATTGAAGGCCACATCCGGGGGTCCAGGTCATCGACCGTGGCCTCCACCACCGTGACCTCTTCCTCGCGCCGGCCGGAACCGGCTCCCGCCACCGTCCCGGCCACCACCCGGGTGATGTTGGGCCGGTCGGGGGTGTCCCGGCCGCCGCCGCCGGTTCCCACCGCCCGCACGGTCATGGTCGGGAATCCGCCCGGGGCGGCCGCCGCCGCCAGCAGCGCGGCCCCGGTCGGGGTGGTGCGCTCGCCGGCCAGGTCACCGCCGGCCAGGGTCAACCCGGCCGCGGCCGCGATGGCCAGCACGGCCGGAGCGGGCACCGGCAGCGGGCCGTGGCGGCTGCGGACCGTGCCGCTGCCCGCGGCCAGCGCCGAGCAGCTGACCACGGCCCCCGGCTGCAGCAGCCCGAGGTCCTCCAGCGCGGCCGCCGACCCGACCACGTCGGCCATGGAGTCGAACGCGCCCACCTCGTGGAAGTGCACCTGCTCCGGCGGCTCACCGTGCACGGCCCCCTCGGCCTCGGCCAGCAGCCGGAACACCCGGGCCGCGAGTTCCCGGCCCGCCGGGCCCAGGTCGCTGGCCTCGACGTGCCCGAGCACCTCGGCCAGGTGCCGCTCCCGGTCGGTCACGGTGGGCGTGGTGATCACGGCCCGCAGGCAGGCCAGGCCGCCGCGGCGGGCGGTCTCGGTCCGCAACCCGAGGCCCGGCACTCCCAGCGAGGCGATGGCCGCGCCGACCCGGCCAGGGTCCGCGCCCGCGTCGAGCAGGGCCGCCAGCAGCATGTCGCCGGCCACCCCGGCGGTGGCGTCGATGTAGGCGGCCCCCACCACACCGACCCCACCAGTCCCATCAGTCACGATCGCCCCATCCGTCACTGGTGGACCGCGTGGATGATCTTGGCCGCGTGCACGGCGGCCCCGAACCCGTTGTCGATGTTGACCACGGCCAGGCCCGGGCTGCAGGAGGCCAGCATGCTGGCCGCCGCGGCCAGGCCGCCCGCGGCCACGCCGTAGCCGACGCTGGTCGGCACCCCGATGGCGGGCACGCTGACCAGCCCGGCCACCACGCTGGGCAGGGCGCCGTCCATGCCCGCGACCACGATCACGCACTCGGCCGCGCGCAGGTCCTCCAGCCGGGCCAGCAGCCGCCCCAGCCCGGCCACGCCCACGTCGGCCAGCAGGTCGGCGTGGACGCCCAGCACGGCCAGGGTGGCCGTGCACTCCCTGGCCACCCTCAGGTCGGTGGTCCCGGCGGTCAGGACCAGTACCCGGCCCCGCGCGGGCGGCAGGGTCCCGACCGTGACCGTGCCCGCCACCGGATCGGTGTGCACGACCTGGTCCGGGAACCGGGCCGCCGCGCCGTCCAGTACGGCGGCCGGGCAGCGGGTGGCCAGGGCCGGCGCCGCCGGATCATGGGCTCGCAGCGCGGCCAGCAGGGTGAAGATCTGCTCGGGGGTCTTACCCTCCCCGAACACCACTTCCGGGACCCCCGTCCGCCGCCGGCGGTCCACGTCCAGGAGGGCGAACTCGCCCAGCGGCACACCGCCCGGCGCGGCCGCCCGGTCCGGCGGCAGGTCCGGCTGCTCAGCCGGCATGGCGGACCGGGGTGATGTCGAGGTTCAGCGAACCGGACCGCAACGGCTGCTCGTCGATCTCGGCCCGCTGGTAGCCCGCGGCCCGGACGCAGGCCAGCACGGCCGCGTGCTCGTCCGGGTCGGCCGCCCGCGGCAGTTCGGCCGCGCCCAGCTGGACCCGGCCCAGCTCGCCGAAGTGCCGGACCCGCAGTTCGGTGTAGCCGCGCTGCTTCAGGCTCAGCTCGGCCCGGTCGACCTGGGCCAGCACGTTGGCGCTGACCGCGGTCCCGTAGGGCAGCCGCGAGGCCAGGCAGGGGGAGGCGGGCTTGCTGGCGCTGGGCACCCCGAGCCGCTCGGCCAGCGCCCGGACCTGGGCCTTGCCCACCGCCGCCTCCAGCAGCGGATGGCGGACCCCGTGCTCGGCCGCGGCCCGCAGGCCCGGCCGCCAGTCACCGGTGTCGTCGGCGTTGGCCCCGGACAGCACGACCGCATAGCCCCGTTGCCCGGCCACCACGGCCAGCCGGTCGTACAGCTCGGTCTTGCAGTAGTAGCAGCGGAACTGGTCGTTGCGCCGGTAGTCCTCGCGCTCCAGCTCGGCCGTGCTGATCACCTCGTGCCGGACGCCGACCGCCCCGGCCACCGCCCGGGCCCCATCCAGTTCGCCCGTGGCCAGGGCGGGGGAGACCGCGGTCACGGCCAGGGCCCGGTCCCCCAGCGCCCGGGCCGCCAGCGCCGCCACCAGCGAGGAGTCCACCCCGCCGGAGAACGCGATCAGGGCACTGTCCAGGCTGGCCAGGCTTCCGGTCAGCTGGCCGGCCAGTGCCTCAAGGTCATCAGCCACACCCTCGATCATAGGATTCGGACTGTACGCATCGGTCTCGGCTACCCCCGGAGGTCTCATGCCCATCGCACAGGCGGAGTTTGGACGCACCGGCCACCAGAGCAGCCGGGTGGTGTTCGGCGGCGCGTCGCTGGCTCAGGTCGATCAGCGAACCGCCGACCAGACGCTGGACGTCCTGCTCGAGTACGGAGTGAACCACCTGGACGTGGCCTCGGAGTACGGTGACGCCGAGGTCCGCATCCGGCCCTGGCTGCAGCGCGAGCCGGGCCGGTTCTTCCTGGCCACCAAGGGCGACCAGCGCACCGCGGCCGCGGCCCGCGAGGAGCTGCACCGCTCCCTGGACCGGATGGGCGTCGACCACGTCGACCTGTGGCAGCTGCACGCGCTGGCCGACCCGATCGAGTGGGACATCGCGCTGAGCCCGGGCGGCGCCCTCGAAGCCGCGCTGGAAGCCCGCGACCAGGGCCTCATCCGCTACATCGGGGTCACCGGCCACGGCAGCCAGATCGCCGCCACCCACCGGCGCAGCCTGGACCGGTTCGACTTCGACTCGGTGCTGCTGCCCTACAACTACGTCACCATGGCCAACCGCTACTACGCCGAGAACTTCAACGCCCTCTACGACACCTGCCGGCAGCGGCGGGTCGCGGTCCAGACGATCAAGTCGATCGCCCTGCGGCCCTGGTCGGGCCGGGAGCACACCGCCGCGACCTGGTACGAGCCGCTCACCGAGCAGGCCGACATCGACCTGGCCGTCTGGTGGGCCCTGGGCCGCACCGGCACCTTCCTGTGCAGCGTCGGCGACGTCGGCCTGCTGCCCAAGGTGCTCAACGCGGCCAGCCGCCTCGCCGACGCCCCCGACGACGTGGCCATGGCCACCCTCTACCAGCGGACCGAGGCCGACCCGCTGTTCGTCTAGCTCGTCAGGCCCTGGCTCTCCTATTACGTTGGCTGATATATTGGCCAACGTAATAGGAGGGTCGATGGCGGTAGGCAAACGGGGCGGCCAGGCCGAGCCGGACGTGCTGCGGCGGGCCGGTGAGGCCTCGGTGCTGATCCTGGTCAGCCTGGCCGACGGGCCCAAGCACGGCTACGCGTTGATTCAGGACATCAGGGAGCTGGCCGGGGTCGAGCTCGGGCCGGGCACGCTCTACGGCGCGCTGGACCGGCTTGAGCGGCTCGGCCTGATCAAGTCGCTGCCCGCCGACGACCGGCGCCACCCCTACCAGATCACCGGGCCGGGAGCGGGCGCCCTGCGCGTGCACCTCGACTCGCTGGAGCGGGTCAGCGCGGCCGGGCGGCTGCGGCTGCAGCTGGGCGGCATCTGATGGACGGGCCCCCGGCGCCCCGGCTGGTTCACACCGTGCTGCGGTGTTACCCGGCGCGCTGGCGGCGGCGGCACGGCGACGAGGCCGCCGAACTGGCCGCGCTGCTGATCCGGGACGGGGCCCCGGCCGCGGCGGTGGCCGGCAGCTACCTGGCCGGCGCCGGGCGCGAATGGCTGACCCCGCGCCCCGGCCGGCGGGTGAGCGCGGTGGCCTGCGCGCTGCTGGTCGCGGCCGGCGCGCTCGGCGTCTCGACCGGGTTGCTGGCCTCGGCCGGGCCCGCCCGCGCGGCCAGCACCAGCCGGGCCAGCAGCCACTGCCGCCCGGGCGCACCGGCCACGGTTCCCGCGCTGACCCCGGACCGGGGACGGTCGCGGCTGATCATCCCTGCGGCCGCCCATGACCGCTCCTGCTGACGCCGGCCCGGCCGAGGCCGGCCCGGGGAGCCCGGGTCCCAGCCGGCGGCGCCTCCGGACCCTGGCCGAGCTGGCGATCACGATCCTGGCCGCCGCCCTGGTCGCCCTGCTGGTGCGGACGTTCGTGTTCCAGAGCTTCTGGATCCCGTCCGCGTCCATGGTCCCGACCCTCGGCGTCAAGGACCGCATTGTGGTCCAGAAGGCGTTCTTCTCCTGGTCCGACGTGCACGAGGGCGACGTCGTGGTGTTCAGCCATCCGCCGCTGGACCACTGTCCCGGGCCGCAGCAGGGCGACCTGGTCAAGCGGGTCATCGCGCTGCCCGGGCAGACGATCTACTCCTCCGGCAACCACGTCTACGTGAACGGCCGGCCGCTGGCCGAGTCCTACCTGCCGCCCGACGACCCGCTCGGGCCGCCGATCGCCAGCCGCGCCCACCCCTACCGGGTCGCGGCCGGCCAGTTCTACCTGCTGGGCGACAACCGGGCCATCTCCTGCGACAGCCGGTACTGGGGGCCGATCCGGGGCTCGACCATCGTCGGCAAGGTGGTGCTGGTGTGGTGGCACGACGGCCATCCCGACTTCCGCGGCTTCTGATCACCGAGTACCGGCCAGGCCGCCCCACCCCGGCTACGGATCAGCGCCCACCCCACCCCGCACCCGCTTTTGCGCGGACTGATTGGTGGTGGAGGTGGCCCACGAGGTAGCTTGACGTCGAGACGAATTCTAGAGAGCAGGAGCTGGCAGCGAGATGGCCACGATCATCTACACCCAAACCGATGAGGCGCCGTTGCTGGCGACGTACTCCTTCCTCCCGGTGGTTTCGGCCTACGCCCACAAGGCCGGTGTCGATATCGAAACCCGTGACATCTCCCTGGCCGGGCGCATCCTGGCTCAGTTCGGCCTGGCCCATGACGCCCTGACCGAACTGGGTGAGCTGGCCGACCAGCCCGAGGCCAACATCGTCAAGCTGCCCAATATCTCCGCCTCGGTCCCGCAGCTCAAGGCGGCCATCAAGGAACTGCAGGCCAAGGGCTACGACCTGCCGGACTACCCGGAGTCGGCCAAGACGCCGGAGCAGGAGGAGATCCGGGCCAAGTACGGCAAGGCCATCGGCTCGGTGGTCAACCCGGTGCTGCGCCAGGGCAACTCCGACCGGCGCGCCCCGCTCTCGGTCAAGGCCTACGCGCGCAAGCACCCGAGCGTCAACAAGCCCTTCGGCCCCGGCTCCAGGACCTCGGTCGCCACCATGAGCGAGCACGACTTCCGGAACAACGAGAAGTCGATTACCGTGCCCGCCGACGACACCCTCTCCATCGTCCTCGAGACCACCCTGGGCGAGCGGAAGGTCCTGCTGGCCGGGCTGGCGGTGCGGGCCGGTGAGGTCGTCGACGCCACCGTCATGCAGGCCGCCTACCTGCGGGCCTTCCTGCGCAACGCGGTGGCCCAGGCCAAGGCCGAGGACGTGCTGTTCTCGGTGCACCTCAAGGCGACGATGATGCGGGTATCCGACCCGATCATCTTCGGCCACGTGGTCAAGGCCTACTTCGCCGACGTGTTCGACAAGTACGGCGACGACCTGGCCGCGGCCGGGCTGTCGGCCAATGACGGGCTCGGCTCGATCCTGGCCGGCCTGCCGGGCCTGCCCAACGGCGCCGAGATCACGGCCGCCTTCGAGGCCGCGCTGGCGGCGGGCCCGCGGCTCTCCTACGTCAACTCCGACAAGGGCATCACCAACCTGCACGTGCCCAGCGACGTCATCGTGGACGCCTCCATGCCGGCCATGATCCGCAACGGCGGCAAGCTCTGGGGCGCCGACGGCGGCGAGGGCGACACCCTCGCGGTCATCCCCGACTCCTCCTACTCCGGGGTCTACGCGACCGTCATCGACGACGTGAAGAAGAACGGCCCGCTCGACCCGGCCACGATCGGGACCGTGCCCAACGTCGGCCTGATGGCGCAGGCGGCCGAGGAGTACGGCTCGCACAACAAGACGTTCGAGATTCCGGCCAGCGGCACCGTCAGCGTGGTCAACTCGGCCGGTGAGGCGCTGCTCACCCACGACGTCGAGGCGGGCGACATCTGGCGCGCCTGCCAGACCAAGGACATCCCGGTTCGCGACTGGGTCAAGCTGGCCGTCACCCGGGCCCGGGCCTCGGGCGCCCCGGCCGTGTTCTGGCTGGACGAGTCCCGCGCCCACGACGCCGAGCTGATCAAGAAGGTCCGCGCCTACCTGCCCGAGCACGACACCGACGGCCTGGACATCCAGATCCTGTCGCCCCAGCTGGCCACCGAGTACTCGCTGACCCGGATGCGGCAGGGGCTGGACACGATCTCCGTCACCGGAAACGTGCTGCGCGACTACAACACCGACCTGTTCCCGATCCTCGAGGTCGGCACCTCGGCCAAGATGCTCTCGGTGGTCCCGCTGATCGCGGGCGGCGGCCTGTTCGAGACCGGCGCCGGCGGCTCGGCCCCCAAGCACGTCCAGCAGCTGGTGGCCGAGGGCTACCTGCGCTGGGACTCGCTCGGTGAGTTCTTCGCCCTGGTGCCCTCGTTCGAGCAGTACGCCGACTACGCGGGCGTCCCGGCGGCCAAGGTGCTGGCCGCCGCGCTCGACCGGGCCACCGCCACCTTCCTGGAGCAGGACCGCAGCCCCGGCCGCAAGCTGGGCACCACCGACAACCGCGGCTCCCACTTCTACCTGGCCCTGTACTGGGCCCAGGAACTGGCCAGCCAGACCGACGACCCCGACCTGGCCGCCGCGTTCAAGGACCTGGCCGAGACGCTGGCCGCCAACGAGGCCACCATCGCCGGCGAGCTCCTCGCCGTCCAGGGCCAGCCGGCCGACATCGGCGGCTACTACCGCCCCGACGAGGAGAAGGCCACCGCCGTCATGCGCCCCTCGGCGACCTTCAACGACGCCCTGGCCGCCCTCTGACCCTGCTGCGGCCGGATGTTGTGGTTGGCGGCGAACAGGTTGGACGGGTCGTACCGGCGCTTGACCGCGGCCAGCCGGTCGTAGGTCTCGGCCGGGTAGATGGCGGCCACATCGGCGGCGGTCGCGGTGGCCAGGAAGTTGGCGTTGAGGCCGCGCACGTGGGGGGTGAGCCGGCGCCACAGCTTGTCCAGGGCCGGGCGGCCGGCGGCCAGGGCCGGGGGCGGGCCCGCGCTGGTCGTCATGATCATCAGCTCGGCCTGGCGGTGGGCGAAGGCGGTGGCGGGGCCGGGGACGCGGGACATCGCACCGCCCAGGCTCCGGACCGAGAGAGCGGCCGACGGCCCGGCCACCCCACCTTCGGTAAGAATCGACAGCACCTCCGGCACCGAGGCCCGGCCGACAAAGGCGCTCCGGGGCACGATCTGGATCGCGGGCGGCGGCGCCCCGGCCTCCTCCAGCGTGTCCGGGTAGGGGACCAGGGCGACATCGTCGTGGCTCACGGGGCCGAGGCGGCGGATCGGATCGATGGCCCGAGCGGCCCGATGCGGATCATCGCCGTCGAAGGCGACGTGGATCTCGACCGGTGCGCCGGGGCCCGCGAACGGGTTGGCGAACTCGGCGGTCGCGGTCAGCTCGTCCGGGGCGTCGCGCAGGTAGGCCGCCCAGCCGCGGAGCACGGTGGCCGCCTCCGATCCTGGGAAGGCGATCGTGCCGAAGAAGACGTCGGTGGTGGGGTGGGCCGCGAACTCGAATGCGGTCACGATCCCGAAGTTGCCGCCGCCCCCGCGCAGGGCCCAGAACAGCTCCGGGTGCTCGCGCGCGCTCGCGGTCACAACCTCGCCGCCGGCCGTGACCACCTCGGCCGCGGTCAGCTGGTCCAGGGCCAGGCCGTACTTCCTGACCTTCCAGCCGATGCCGCCGCTCAGCGTCAGCCCGCCGACGCCGACCCCCTGGCTGTCGCCGGAGGAGATGGCCAGGCCGTGCGGGGCCAGGGCCGCCGCGACCTGACCCCAGGTGGCGCCGCCCCCGATCCGGACCAGGCCGCGCTCGGAGTCCACGACCTCCACCGCGGCCAGCGGGCTCAGATCGATCACCACCCCGCCGTGGTTGGTGCCGAAGCCGGCGAAGCCATGGCCGCCGCCGCGCACGGCCAGCTCCAGCCCGCTCTGGGCCGCGAACTTCACCGCGGCCTGCACGTCCCTGGTTTCGGCGGGCCGCAGCACCAGGGCCGGATCGCCCCGGGCCAGCAGCGAGCCACTGACCGCTGGGTACTGGGCCGCACCCGGTTCCACGATGTCGCCGCCGAAGCCACGGCGGAGGATTTCACCGGCGGAGTTCATGACGTTCCTTCCCGAGCAGCGTGATGGCGACCAGGCCGGCCAGGCCGGGGAGCAGCCCGGTCCAGCCCAGTAGTGGCGGCAGGCCGGTGTCGCCGGAGGTGTCCCTGATCAGCAGGTTGGTCAGGGCGATGCTGGTGCCGAGCGTGAACGCGACGGTCGCGGCCGGGCGGGCCCAGCGCCGGCCGGTCTGGACGGCCCGGATCGTCGCCAGCCAGCAGGCGATGCCGAGCACCCCGACCACGGACAGGTAGATCAGGTAGACGGTCACGGCCGAGTCGATGCGGGCCGGGGAGTAGGCCGGGTAGCCGTGGCGGAGGTGGCTGGCCAGCACGTTGGCGGTGGCGTGGTCGACGTAGGGGACGGCCAGGGCCGCCACCGACAGGGCCAGGCCCGCGTACATGACCGCGAGAGCCGGTCTTGGCGGGTGGGTGGTGATCATCGGGCGGGGCTCCTTTCCGGGTTGACGAGGATCAGGTCGCGGTCGCCGGCCTGGCCGGCCGGCGCGGGCGGGCCGATCCGGGGCAGCACGGTGGCGGCGATGACCACCGCGGCCAGCAGCAGGGCGGCGCTCAGGGTCAGGCCGAGCGCGTAGCCCGCGTTGAGGGCGTGGGGCGTGGCCGCGGGCCCGGTGCGGTGCTGCGCCACCGTGGCCAGGGCGGCCAGCCCGATCGAGGCGCCGATCTGGCGTGAGCTGTTGAGCAGGCCCGATGCGGTGCCGGTTTCGCCCGTGGCGACCCCGGCGGTGGCAGTGGACACGACCGGCCCCAGGCAGAGCCCGAAGCCGACGCTGGCCACGATCGAGGGCCCCAGGATGTCGGTGACGAAGCTGCCGTTCGCACTGATCAGGCCGAACCAGGCGAACCCGGCCGCGGTCAGCAGGCCGCCCGCGATCAGCAGGGTCCGGGCGGCGAACCGGTAGCCGAGCTTGACCGCCAGCACCGAGCCGGCGATCACCCCCAGCGCGAAGGGCAGGAACTCGACCCCGGTCCGGGCCGGGCCGCTCCCGAGCACCCGCTGCAGGTAGAAGGACGCGAAGTAGAAGGCCGCGGCCATGGCCGCCCCGACCAGCAGGTTGTAGGCGTTGGCCCCGGCCACCGAGCGGTTGGTGAACAGGCCCAGCCGGACCAGGGGCTCGGCCGGCGTGGCGTGTTCGGTGTAGACGAACGCGGCCAGCAGCGCGGCCGCGACGGCCACGGTGGTCAGGGTGACCGGGGAGCCCCACGAGTACTGGTCGGTCCGCACCACGCCGAACACCAGCAGACTCACCCCGCCCGTGGCCAGGACCGCGCCGAGAAGGTCGGGCCGGCCTCCGCTGGTCACGGCCCGGCTGGTGGCCACCCCGCGCCCGGCCAGGACCAGGGCGATCGCGGCCATCGGCACGTTGACGAACATGACCCAGCGCCAGCTGGCGTACTGGGTGAGCAGGCCGCCGAGGAGCACGCCGAACGCGCCCCCGGCGGCATTCATCGCACTCCAGATCCCGAACGCCCGGACCCGGGCCCGGCCCGACGGGAACGTGGCCGTCAGCAGGGCCAGCGCGGCCGGTGCCAGTGCGGCGGCCCCGACGCCCTGGGCGGCCCGGGCCGCGACCAGCTGGCCGGGGGCCTGGGCCAGGCCCCCGGCCAGGGAGGCCAGCCCGAACAGTCCCAGCCCGGCCAGCAGCATGCGCTTGCGGCCGTAGCGGTCGGCGGCCTTGCCGCCCAGCAGGAGCAGCCCGCCAAACGTCAGCGCGTAGGCGTAGATGACCCAGGCCACGCCCACCGCGCTGAAGCCCAGACCAGCGGCGATCCGCGGCAGTCCGACGTTCACGACCGACAGGTCGAGCGACACCATGAACTGCACGACGGCCACCGCGGCCAGGGTGAGGGCGGGCCGGGAAACAGGTTGAGTAGACTTTAGGAACATGTTCCAAAAGTACTCCCGGGCCCGGCCCGGCGTAAACCGGATTTCCGCGGCCCCGCCGGTTTGGCGTGCGGGGGCGCCGGCGGCCCATGATGGGACCGTGCCCCGATCCGCCCCGTCACCCGGCCGCACCGGCCGCCCGCCGGTGACCTCCCGCGCCGAGATCCTGACCGCCGCCCGCCAGCTCATCGACCGGGACGGCTGGGAGAAACTGACCATCCGCCGCCTGGCCGCCGAGACCGGCATCGGGGCCACGACCCTCTACCACCACGTGCGGGACAAGGACGACCTGCTGATCCTGCTGCTCAACGAGTACGTGGACCAGCTCCCGCGCCCCGAACTGCCCACTGATCCGCGGGACCGGATCATCGCCGCCGCCAGCGCCCAGCACGACGCCCTCGCGGCCTGGCCGTGGGCCGCCGACGTGCTGACCGCCGATGGTTTCGTCGGCCTGCTCGGCGAACCGACCCTGTGGATGGTCGAAGCCATCGTGGCCGGGGCCATCGACTACGGCTGCACCCCGGAACAGGCCGTCGATGTCTTTCGCAGCCTCTGGTACTTCACCGTGGGGGAGATCCTGGTCCGGGCCAACACCGCCCGCCGCCGGGCCAGCGGCCGCATCTGGCGCGACATCGACTTCGGTAGCTTCGACGCCGCGCGCCTGCCCCGGCTGGCCGCCCTGGGCGACCAGTGGCCCACCCTGGCCGCCCGCGACATCTACCCGCGGGGGCTGGCCGCCTTCGTCGACGGCCTGCTGGCCCAGGCGATTGGCTAGGGCTCCTGGCCTAGACCCGGGGCGTGCTCAGGGCCGCAGCCCGTCGATGAAGATGCCGACCAGGTGCTGGCTGTAGCCGGAATCCTGGCCCGGCACCGGGTGGCACAGCAGGGCCACCGCGTACAGCAGGTCGGCCGCGGTGACGTCGGACCGGATCTGCCCGGCGGCCCGGGCCGCGGCCAGCAGGTCTTCCACGACCGGCTCCATCCGCTGGTGGAGGTGCACCCGCAGCGCCTTGTGGGCCGCGTCGTCTGAGTGCAGGGCCGAGGCCAGCCCCACCTTGGTCGCGACCAGTTCGGTGTAGCGCTGGATCCACCGGGCCAGCGCCACCTCCGGCGGGTGGGCCGCGCCCAGGGCCACGGCGGCGTCGGCGCAGGCGTCGATCTCGTCTTTGAGCACGGCCAGCACCAGGTCCGAGCGTTGCGGGAAGTGCCGGTAGAGGGTCCCGA
>DASXJM010000056.1:0-3327 GCA_036497405.1 Streptosporangiaceae bacterium
AGCAGGTGCAGCGGGTCAACCTGTGGGTTGCCGTCCGCGGCCGCGCGCCGGACCGCCGATGACAGCGCGTCCTGGCTCTTCCTGGTGAGTTTGTCGTCCATGTGAGGCTCTTAGCTCTCGTTCTCTTCTGTCGTGTACCGGTCCGCCGCCCGGGGCTGTACATCCTGTTCGGGACCGCCCGCGGTCGTGCCGGTGTCGTCTGTGGCCTCCCACACCGCCACCCGGGCGGTGCTGCGCACCGGGACGACCCCGGGGCCACCGCGCCCGCGGCGGAGCAGGTCCGCGAGCCGGGCCGCCACTGACCGGGTGGATTCCAGCTCCACCCGCAGCTGAGCCAGCTCGCGCTGGAGTTCGACGATCAGCCGCCGCGAGCGGTCCAGATCGTCATTCAGTTCCAGGATCTGCTTGATCCCGGACAGGTTGACACCCTCGTTCTGCGACAGGCGCTGCACCTCGCGCAGGGCCAGTACGTCCCGCATGGAGTAGCGGCGGCCCCGGCCGGTGCTCCGGCCCGGGGACACCAGTCCCATCCGGTCGTAGGTCCGCAGCGTCTGCGGATGCAATCCGGACAGCTGAGCAGCGACGGAGATGACGTAGACCGGCGTGTCGTCGGACATGTCATACGGGTTCTTCATCGCCATCCCCCCCTCGCCCTCATCATCGTTTCTCCTTGTCCGGGCCGCCGCCCGGGTGGGCGGCGGCCGGCTCATCCTCTACCGCGCGGCCGTGCTGGCCGCTGGGGGTCTCACGCGCTCCTGGCCCGCTGCAGAAGAGTTTCCCTGGGGTCCTCTCCCGCGGTGGCCTCGCGCAGGTCCTCCAGCGCCTGGCGGCCTTTGGTGCTGACGTTCTTGGGCACGATCACCTCGACGGTGACCAGCAGGTCGCCGTAGGTCCCATCGGACCGCCGGATGCCCTTGCCCCGCACCCGGAAGGTGCGGCCGTTCGGGGTACCGGCCGGGATCTTGACCGTGACCGGGGCGCCCTTGTGGGCCGGCACCTTGATGTCGGCGCCCAGCGCCGCCTCCGGCACCGTCACCGGGACGGTCACGGTCAGGTTGCCGCCCGACCGGCCGAAGACCGGGTGCGGCGTGACGTGCACCCGCACGTACAGGTCCCCGGCGGGACCGCCGCGCTCACCCGGTGCGCCCTTGCCCCGGAGCTTGATCCGCTGCCCGTCGGCCACCCCGGCCGGAATCCGCGCCTGGATGGTCCGCGTGCTGGCCGCGTGGCCGCTGCCGTTGCACGACTGGCACGGGTCCTCGACCACCAGCCCCCGGCCCCGGCAGGTCTTGCACGGTTCCGAGAAGGCGAAGTTGCCGAGGTTCCGGCTGGACTGCCCGGTGCCTTCACAGGTCGGGCAGACCTTGGGCACGGTGCCCGCCTTGGCTCCGGTGCCGTGACACACCGGGCAGGGCCCGTCGCCGGTCAGCTTGAGCGGGACCGTGGTCCCGTCCACCGAATCGCTGAATGACAAGGTGGCCTCGGTCTCCACGTCGGCGCCGCGGCGCGGCCGGGCCTGAGTTCCAGCCCGGCCGCCACCACCGAACATGCCGCCGAGGATGTCACCGAGCCCACCGCTGCCCGCGGTCCCGGTACCGGCCCCGCCACCACCGAAGAGGTCGCCGAGGTCGAACCCGAAACCGCCGCCCGGCTGGCCCGGCCGGCCGGTCCCGGGAGCCCGGAACCCGCCGCCGAACATCGAGCGCGCGTCGTCGTACTCCTTGCGCTTCTTCTCGTCCGACAAGGTGTTGTACGCCTCGGAGATCTCCTTGAAGCGCTCCTCGGCGTCCCGGTCACCCTTGTTGGCGTCCGGGTGGTACTTGCGGGCGAGCTTGCGGTACGACTGCTTGATCTCGTCAGCCTTCGCGGTCTTGGGGACGCCCAGGACCTTGTAATAGTCCTTTTCCAGATAATCTTTGGCGCTCATCTGGTGTGCTCATCGCTCCCCTCGCCGCTCAATTTCACTTGTCTTCCTGGTCCTGCTGCGCCTTCGCGCCGGTCTCCTCGACTCCATCCGGCCCGGTCGACGGCTCGGCCACCACGACCCGGGCGGGTCGTATGATCCGGTCGCCGACCTTGTAGCCCGGCTGGAAGATCTCCGACAGGGTGACCTCGGTGACGTCAGGCGAGTAGGAGGTGGCCACCGCCTCGTGCACCTTCGGGTCGAACGTCTCGCCGGCCTCTCCGTAGGTGACCAGGCCGAGCTTGGACGCGGCCGACTCGATGGTCTCGGCGACCGACTTGAAGCCACCGGACAGCTCGTCGTGCTGGCGAGCCTGGCCGATCGCGTCCAGCGCCGGCAGCAGCTCGGTCAGCACGTTGGCCAGGGCCAGCTCACGCATGGCACTCCGGTCGCGGTCCACCCGCTTGCGATAGTTCGCGTACTCCGCCTGGAGCCGCTGCAGGTCGGCCGTTCGCTCGGCGAGCTGCTCCTTCAGTGTGGCCATCTCCTTGCCTTCACCCGTCCCCCCGGACCGGCCCGGCTGCTCCTCGGCAGCCTGGCCGTTCCCCGGGGCCGCGGGCGCCTCCGGCTCCGGGTCAGGTGCGGAGCCCTCCGGCTCCGCACCCTTCCCGAACCGAGCGCCCTGAGGTTCCGCGTTCTCCGCCCGGGCGTTTCCGCCCGGCTGGGAGGCCGCATGCTTGCCCCGGGGCCTGTCTGGCTCTCTCACCTGACCGGTCACGGGGTCTATACGCCGGCGATCGTTGATCACCGGCCCGTTGCCGTGTTCCTCAGGTGAGTTCATCAAGCAGCGCCGCCTTCGCGGGTGTCCTCGGGACCCTCGTCGACGATCTCCGCGTCCACCACGTCGTTGTCGCTGTCGCTGGCCGTGCTGCCTTCTGCGTCACCGGCCGCGCCTTCGGCGCCGCCCGCGGCCTGCTGATCGGCCTGAGCCTGAGCGTAGATCGCGCTGCCCATCTTCTGGCTGGCCGTGGCGGCCGCCTCGGTGGCCTGGCGGATGGTCTCGGTGTCGTTGCCCTCAAGCGCCTTCTTGACGTCGGCCAGGGCCGACTCGACCTCGGACTTCACGTCGTCCGGGACCTTCTCGGCGTTCTCGGCCATGAACTTCTCGGTGGTGTACACGAGGGTGTCGGCCCGGTTGCGGACCTCGGCCTCTTCGCGCCGCTGCCGGTCCTCATCGGCGTACTGCTCGGCGTCGCGGACCATCTTGTCGATGTCTTCCTTGCCCAGCGCCGAACCACCGGAGATGGTCACCGACTGCTGCTTGCCCGTGCCCAGGTCCTTGGCGGACACGTTCACGATGCCGTTGGCGTCGATGTCGAACGCCACCTCGACCTGCGGCACACCGCGGGGCGCGGGGGCGATGC
>DASXJM010000057.1:0-2210 GCA_036497405.1 Streptosporangiaceae bacterium
GCTGAACTGGCCTGCTGAACTGGCGGGGTCAACTAGGCTGTGCATCCGTGTTGCTGCTTGCCTTCGATACCGCCACCCCCGCCGTCACCGTCGCGCTGCACGACGGTCAGCGCGTGCTGGCCGAGGTGTCCACGGTGGACGCGCGCCGGCACGGCGAGCTGCTGGCACCGTCGATCGCCAAGGTCCTGGCGGGCGCCGAACCGCGCGACCTGACCGGGATCGTGGTCGGAGTGGGCCCCGGACCGTTCACCGGCCTGCGGGTCGGGGTGGTCACCGCCCGGGTGTTCAGCCGCACCCTGGGCATTCCGGTCCACGGGATCTGCACCCTGGACGCGCTGGCCCGGGCCGCCGTCGACGCTCAGGCCGTCGACGCCGAGGCCACCAGCCCGGACTTCCTGGCCGTCACCGACGCCCGCCGCAAGGAGCTCTACTGGGGCCGCTACTCGGCCACCGGTGCGCGCCTGGACGGCCCGGCCGTGAACCGCCCGGACGACCTGCCCGCGGGCCTGCCCATCGCCGGCCAGGCGGTCAGCCTGTACCCGGCGCTGGGCCAGTCGATCTGGCCCGAGCACCCGTCGGCCGCGGTCCTGGCCACCCTGGCCGCCGAGCGCCTGGCCCCCGGCGGCGACGCGACGGGCCTGCTGCCGCCGGAGCCGCTGTACCTGCGGCGCCCGGACGCGCAGATCCCGGGCAAACCCAAACGGGTCACCTCGTGACCAGCTTGCGCCCGCTCCGCTACGAAGACCTGGCCGCCGTCCTCGACCTGGAGCGGACGCTGTTCCCGGACGACGCCTGGTCGCCGGGGATGTTCGCCGAAGAACTCGCCATGCAGGGACGCGGCCGCCACTACGTCGCGGCTGAGGAAGGAAACACGCTCGTGGGATACGCCGGGATGATGCTGCCCGGTGGCCGCCAGGCAGAAGTGCTGACCCTGGCCGTCAGCGAGAAGCACTGGGGGCAGGGCATCGGGTCGGCGCTGCTGACCGACCTGCTGAACGAGGCGGCCGGCCAGGACTGCCGGGAGGTGTTCCTGGAGGTGCGGGCGGACAACCCGCGCGCCCAGGACCTCTACCGCCGGTTCGGCTTCGCGGAGGTCGGCGTGCGCCGCAACTACTACCAGCCGTCCGGCATGGACGCCATCGTGATGCGCCGCGAGCTGACCCCGGAGGTGGCCCGATGACCGGCCCCCTGGTTCTCGGCATCGAGACCTCCTGCGACGAGACCGGCGCGGGCCTGGTCCGCGGGAACGAACTGCTGGCCGACGCGGTGGCCTCCAGCGTGGACGAGCACGCCCGCTACGGCGGCGTCGTCCCCGAGGTGGCCAGCCGCGCGCACCTGGAGGCCATGGTCCCAGCGGTGGACCGGGCCCTGGCCACGGCTGGGGTCACCCTGGCCGACGTGGACGCGATCGCGGTCACGGCCGGCCCGGGCCTGGCCGGGGCGTTGCTGGTCGGCGTGGCCGCGGCCAAGGCCTACGCGCTGTCCCTGAACAAGCCGCTGTACGGCGTCAACCACCTGGCCGCGCACGTGGCCGTGGACCAGCTGGAGCACGGACCGCTGCCGGCCCCGGTGGTGGCGCTGCTGGTGTCCGGCGGCCATTCGTCCCTGCTGCTGGTTCAAGATGTAACAGCTGGTGTAAAGCCGCTGGGGGCCACCGTCGACGACGCGGCCGGCGAGGCCTACGACAAGGTGGCGCGGGTGCTGGGCCTGCCGTTCCCCGGTGGGCCGCCCATCGACAAGGAGGCCAGGGACGGCGACCCGGCCGCGATCAGCTTCCCCCGCGGCAAGCTGCACGACGGCACCCTGGACTTCTCGTTCGCGGGCCTGAAGACCGCGGTGGCCCGCTGGGTCGAGGCCCACGGCGAGCCCATCCCGGTCGCCGACGTCGCCGCGTCCTTCCAGGAGGCCGTGGCCGACGTGCTGACCCGCAAGGCGGTCGAGGCCTGCCGCCAGCACGGCGTTGACCACCTGGTCATCGGCGGCGGCGTGGCCGCCAACTCGCGCCTGCGGGCCCTGGCCGAGGAACGCTGCACCAAGGCGGGTATCCGCCTGCGCGTGCCCCGGCCCGGCCTGTGCACCGACAACGGCGCCATGGTGGCCGCGCTCGGCTCCGAGCTGGCCGGCCGCGAGCTGCCGTCCTCGCCGCTCGACCTGCCCGCCGACTCGTCCCTGCCGGTGACCGACGTCGTCGTCCGCTAGGACGCCCGGCG
>DASXJM010000058.1:0-6832 GCA_036497405.1 Streptosporangiaceae bacterium
GACGTGTCCAGGACCAGGGCCAGCGCGGTCAGCTCGGCCGCGGTGAACGCACGCTGGCCGCGCTCGGCCTGGTGGACCGCCTGCCTGCTCCAGGGCTTGCCCAGGTAGCCGCCGAGCGCCTCCCCCAGGTCGGCCAGGGACAGCCGGCGCTGCGCCCGCAACCGCGCGACCTGCTGGCCGACGGCCTCTTCCACCCGCATCCGGTCCCCCAAGCAGCCCTGAAGGTGACAACTTCGTATCTGGATTGAAAGTCCTGCTCCCAACCTTTAATGTAATTATATACATTTACGTGTCAATGCAAGGAATAACACCAGGCGGGAGGCCCGATGATCGAATTCCGATTGGACGTCGAGAGTCGTGGCGACGGACGCGCGGTGCTCCGGATCGCCGGGGAGGTCGACGTCTACACCGCGCCGCAGATCCGGGAACAGGTCCAGGACCTGGCGGCCAAGGGCACGGTGCACCTCATCGCCGACCTCGGCCAGGTCGAGTTCATCGATTCCAGCGGCCTCGGCGCGCTGATCGGCGGCCTGCGCCGGGTCCGGGAGGACGACGGCTCGCTGGTCCTGGTCATCCCCACCCGCCGCGTCCTGCGGGTCTTCCAGCTGACCGGCCTGACCAGGGCGTTCGCCATCTACGACGACCTGGACGACGCGCTCAGCGGCGAGTGACCGCCGGGCTGAGCCGGACCAGCCGGGCCGGGCCGGATTCGTCGAGTTCGGCCACGGCGTCCCGTGACTTCACGAAGTCCGAGAACGAGCGGAAGCCCAGGGCCCGCTCGCTGAACGACGGGTCCATCCGCCGCATCTGGCTCTTCACCGCCGAACTGTGCAGCCAGTCGGCGTCATCCTTCTCCTGGCCGAGCCGCAGGGCGCGCTCGAGCAGGCTGGTCGCCACCTGTTGCGGATCTTCGGCCTCGGCCTCGTCCGCCTCGTCGCTGACCGGCGGCCGCCGGGACCGCCGCGAGCGGGACCGGGTCCCGCTGGCGGGCTCGCCTGCCGCCGACGTTCCGCCCCGGCCGGACCCGGTTCCGGTCTCGGTCTCGATTTCGGCGGTGGGCTCGTCGTCATCGTCGGCGCTGATGCCGGGCAGGGCGTCGTAGATGACGAGTTCGTCGCAGGCCGCGGCCAGGGCCCGGCTGGTCGACCCGGCCACGCCGACCCCGACCACGTAGCGGCCCAGCCGCTTGCAGCGCTGGGCCAGCGCGATGTAGTCCGAGTCCCCGGCCACGATGACCACGTGGGTCAGGTCGGGCAGCCGGAACATGTCTTCGACCGCGTCGACGGCCAGCCGGATGTCGGCGCCGTTCTTGGCGTAGGCCGCGGCCGGGAACAGCTGGACCAGGTCCACCGCCCGGCTGACCAGCTGGCCGCGGTACTCGGCGTTGACCGGGGCCGACCAGTCGGCGTAGGCGCGGGTCAGCACCAGCGTGCCGAACGACGAGGCGAAGTCGATCACCGCCCCGACGTCCACGGTGGCCCGGCGCAGCTTGGCCACGACCTCGGGATCGGCCGCCTTGTCGGCCTGGTCGAACCCGCGCGCCTTGTCGCGCTGGAACTGGCCACGGCCGTGCACCTGGTCGTAGCGGGAGATCACGATGTTGTCGAAGTCGATGTAGACGGCGACGCGGGTGACACCGCTGCCTGGGTCGCTCATGCCGCTCATCATCTCGCGAGATCGGCCGGGCCGCCGCGCAGGCGCGGAGACACCCCGATTCGGCCGCAGATCTTACGGTTTCGGCTGTGCATTTCTGGTTAGATTCCGGGGCTTGCCAACACATGCCAACATCTTTATCGTGAAGCTACTACAGAGTACCTACTCACTCTTTCTGCAGTGATCAGCCGAAAGGAGGGCCCGTCCGCCCTGGGAGGCGGAAGAGCGGTTCGGTCCGCTCCGGGTGCTTCGATCGGCGTCGGTTCTGTCGTGGAACCGAACATCTCGCGACGAGACCAGTCGGTTGGGTCGCGCGCGCCCGGAAACGGCCGAGCAATCACCAGAGACAAACATTTCTGGCTCGACCGAGAGGAACGTACGTTGCAGACTGACCACCGACGCGGCAGATCGAACCGGCGCCGCGCCCTGGCGATCGTCACACCGATCGCTGCCCTGGCCGCAGGGCTGCTCGCCACCACCCCGGTAACCGCCCTGGCCGCCACCTCATCCGCCGCCACCACACCCGGTGCCACCACCGGGCCGGCCGCGCACTACCAGTACTCCTGCGGGGACAACTTCAGTTCGGGCGCGAAGCACTGCTTCGTCATCAAGAACACCGCCGCCCACCCCACCGCCAAGACCGTGCAGCCCAACGCCATCCCCAGCGGTAACGGCTACGGCCCGGCCCAGTTCCAGGCGGCCTACGGCCTGACCGCGGCGTCCGCCGCCGACGGCGCGGGCCAGACGGTCGCGGTGGTCGACGCCTACAACGACCCGACCGCCGCCAGCGACCTGGCCGCCTACCGGTCAGCGGCCGGGCTGCCCGCGCTGACCTCGGGCCAGTTCACCGTGTACAACCAGAACGGCGCCACCTCACCGCTGCCGGCCACCCCGCCGACCAGCGACGACTGGACCCTGGAAGAGTCGCTCGACGTCGACATGGTCTCGGCCATCTGCCCGCTGTGCAAGATCGACCTGGTCGAGGCGACCAACGACTCCGGCAACGGCCTGTACGTGGCCGAGAACACCGCCGCCACCACACTGGGCGCCAAGTACATCTCCAACAGCTGGGGCGGCAGCGAGAGCTCGACCGACCTCACCTACGACTCCGAGTACTTCGGCCACTCCGGCGTGGTCTACACCGCCTCGGCCGGTGACAACTCCTACAACGCGGGCGTCATCTACCCGGCGACCTCGCCCAACGTGGTCGGCGTCGGCGGCACGTCGCTGAGCACGTCCTCCAACGCGCGCGGCTGGACCGAGAAGGTCTGGTACACCAACAGCAACGAGGGCACCGGGTCCGGCTGCTCGTCCAACGAGCCCCAGCCGTCCTGGCAGAAGGCCATCTCCAGCCTGGCCGCGGCCTGCTCCCACCGCGTCGACAACGACGTGGCCGCCGACGCTGACCCGGCCACCGGTGCCGCCGTCTACGACACCTCCAACGGCAACGGCGGCTGGAACGAGGTCGGCGGGACCAGCCAGTCCTCCCCGATGATCGCGGCCGTGTTCGCGCTCGCGGGCAACAACGGCAACGGCGGCAACAACGCGGCCGACTCCATCTACACCCACACCGGCAACCTGTACGACGTCACCACCGGCAGCAACGGCAGCTGCTCCTCCTCCATCCTGTGCACCGCCGCCACTGGCTACGATGGCCCGACCGGCTGGGGCACCCCCAACGGCCTGACCGCGTTCCAGAGCACGACCGGCGGCGGCGGCGGTAGCAACACCGTGACCGTCACCAACCCGGGCAGCCAGACCGGCACCGTCGGCACCGCGGCCAGCCTGCAGATCAGCGCGTCCGACTCGGCTTCGGGCCAGACGCTCACCTACAGCGCCAGCGGCCTGCCCGCCGGGCTGTCGATCAACTCCTCGACCGGGCTCATCTCCGGGACCCCGACCACGGCGGGCACCAGCTCGGTGACGGTCACCGCCACGGACAGCACCGGAGCCTCCGGTTCGGCTTCGTTCACTTGGACGGTCAGTTCCTCGGGTGGCGGTGGCGGCGGCTGCACCGCGGCGCAGCTGCTCGGCAACCCGGGCTTCGAGACCGGCTCCATCTCGCCGTGGACCTCCACCTCGGGCGTGCTCAATAGCACCAGCTCGGGGGCCCCGGCCCAGGCCGGCAACTACCTGGCCTGGCTGGACGGTTACGGCACGTCCCACACCGACACCGTGGCCCAGAAGGTGACCATCCCGGCCACCTGCGCCAGCGCCACGTTCACCTACTGGGTGGAGGTCAACTCGACCGCCAGTTCGTCCACGCGGGCGTCGAACACCCTGAAGCTGCAGGTCCTGAACTCGTCGGGTTCGGTCCTGCAGACCAGCACGGTGGCCACCGGGGCCAACACCGGCAGCAGCTACGTCCAGTACAGCAGCAACCTGGCCGCCTACATCGGCCAGACCATCACGCTCAAGTTCACCGGCACCGAGGTCAGTGGCGGGAACACGAGCTTCTTCGAGGACAGCAACGCCCTCAACGTCAAGTGACCTGAGGGACCTCGGGCGGGGTGGCCGGATGCGTTCCGGCCACCCCGTCGCCAGTATTTTCTAAAAGTGTGCATTATCTGCTGCCAGAGCGACATTTTTTGCACACAAACCGGCCTGGGGACCCGGCTGAGGCGGCTGGGTCGCTCAGTGGGTGATGCCGGGGCGGTCGTGGACGGCGGTCAGGGTGGCTTGCATGACCGCGAAGGGGTTGGGGCGCCGTCGGCGATGGCTCCGGCGTGCCTGCTTTCTGTGTTGCCGACAAGGACGATAATTGAGTCATGGAGACTGGGGAACTACCGTCGCGCTGGAGCGGTTATGCGCGTCGCCTGCCGTCTTCCCTGCACGACCTGAATGGGCCAGCCACGGGCACGGTCGTACTGCCGTTGCATGTGGCCTGGTCAGGCCGACGCTCATACGACGTGGGTGATGAGCGCCAGCGTCTGATGCTTTATGCGCTATTGCTTGCCGAAGCCCAGCGCGAGGATCTCGAGCGGTTCGTGAACCGGGAGTCGCTGATGACCATGTGGCCGCGGTTGCGGGGGCTACTGGGCCCGCATGCGCGGCGAGCGTGGGAACAGGAGCTGATCCCGGCGCTCCAGCAGTAAGCCTGGACGGCCTTCCCGCCACCCACCTGAGGGTGCTACTAGATGGTCTCAGCATTTTCGACCAGCACGGGCTGCTGCTAGCAGGTGGATACGCATTTCGGGCCCATGAGATCGTGTACCGCCCGTCTCAGGATCTTGACTTCGCTACTGCGAACCACGAGGCATTGCCAGACATCGCCGAGCACGTGCGGCAGGCTTTCGCGTCCGTCGGTTACGGGACGCGGATAGTCGAGGCCACCGGTCGGTATGCGCGCCTGGTGCTCCGGCTTCCTGGTTCCAATGAGGAGCTGGAGATGGACCTGCTCAAGGAAGCGCTGGGGCCGGGCGGGATTACGGTCGAGCTGGAACCGGGCGCAAGCGTGCGTGCGGTGGCGCTAGACGACGCGGTCGGCCTGAAGGCACGGGCTTGGCATGATCGGTTCGTCATCCGGGACATCATCGACCTGCATGCTGCCGCGCATGCTTTCTCCTACGCAGATATAGAAAATCTCGCCCGCCATCATGAACCGGACCTCGACCTTGAGACCATCCTGGAACACCTTGCCGGCGTCAGCGTGTTCGCCGACGAAGACTTCGCTGAATACGGCCTGGATACCTTGGTGATCGTTAGCCTTCGTGCATGGGCCACCGGCTGGTACGACGACCTCGCTCGCCGTCTGGCTTCGGACCGGGTAGACGGCGACACGACTGACGACTTGTAAGAGTCCACTCGTGCCGTGCCGCGCGATCAGGCGCGGCCGGGCAGGATCAGTGGGTGATGCCGGGGCGGTCGTGGACGGCGGTCAGGGTGGCTTGCATGACCGCGAAGGGCCTGGGGGCGGCGTCGGCGCTGGCCTCGGCGTGGCAGACGACCAGGGTGCGGCCAGCCCGGACCACGTGGCCGGTCATGACGAAACGCCGGCCGGCCGCGGGGGCCATCAGGTTGGTGGTGAACGACACCGTGAGCACGGCCGCGTCGGGTGGCATCGCGCTGAACGCCGCGTAGCCGCAGGCGGTGTCGAGCACGGCGGTGACCGCACCGGCGTGCAGGAAGCCGTGTTGCTGGGTGAACCGGTCGTCGTGGGCCAGGGCCAGCTCGACCCGGCCGCGCTCGACCGCGACGAGTTCGGCGCCGAGGGTGGCCATCATGCCCTGGCGCTGGAAGCTGGCCCGGACGCGGGCTTCCATCGCTTCCGCGGACTCGGCCTCATCCTGGCTGCTCCTGGCCTGCTCCACGCGCCGATTGTGTCAGGTCCAGTAGGTTGCCTGACATGGCGGTTCGGTCGGAAGACGGCAGCGCGGGGGACGCAGACTATGGGGCGATCGGGATCGCCTACACGGACCACCGGCGGCCGGACGCGCGGATCGCGGCCCAGATCGGCCAGGCTCTGGGGGCGGCCCGGACCGTGCTCAACGTGGGCGCCGGGGCCGGCTCCTACGAGCCGGCCGAGCGGGCCGTCACCGCGGTCGAGCCGTCGGCGTCCATGCGGGCTCAGCGGCCGACGCACCTGGCTCCGGCGATCGACGGCACCGCCGAGCACCTGCCGTTCGACGACGACACCTTCGACGCGGCCATGACCACGTTCAGCGTCCACCAGTGGGGCGACCTGGGCGCGGGCCTGCGTGAGCTGCGCCGGGTCACCCGCGGCCCGGTGGTCGTATTGACCTGCGACCCGGATCTGCTGACCCGGTTCTGGCTCAACGAGTACGGCCCCGAGGTCATCGAGACCGAGGCCCGGCGCTACCCGTCGGTCCCCGCCCTAACCGAAGGCCTCAGCGGCGAGGTCACCGTGGCCACGGTGCCGATCCCGCTCGACTGCACCGACGGCTTCAACGAGGCCTACTACGGGCGGCCCGAGGCCCTGCTCGACCCGGCCGCGCGGCGGTCCTGCTCGGCCTGGAGCTTCGTCGGCCCGGAGATCCACGAACGCTTCACCCGGGACCTCCAGGCCGACCTGGCCGATGGGACCTGGGACCGCCGCCACGGTCAGCTGCGGAGCCAGCCCAGCTTCGACGGCTCGCTGATCCTGGTCACGTCGACCCCTTGATCAGAAGAGGGTGTCCGGGGCCGCCGCGACCGGTTCCGGGAGCGGGTCGAGACCAGG
>DASXJM010000059.1:0-2034 GCA_036497405.1 Streptosporangiaceae bacterium
CCGCTGATCACCGAGGCCCTGCGCGGGGCCGGGGCGGTGCTGGTCGACCAGGCGGGCCGTCCGGTCATGGCCGGCCGCCACCCGCTGGGCGACCTGGCTCCGCGGGACGTGGTGTCGGCCGCCATGCAGGAGGTGCTGGAAACCCACGCTGAATCCGACACTGGGGCTGACCACCTGTGGCTGGACGCCACCGGGCTCGGCCGCGAGGTGCTGGAACGGGGTTTCCCCACCGTGCTCGGCCTGTGCCGGGCCCGCGGCATCGACCCGGTCACCGAGCCGATCCCGGTCGCGCCCGGCACCCACTACGCCTGCGGTGGGGTCCGGGCCGACATGACCGGGCGTACCTCGTTGCCGGGCCTGTTCGCGGTGGGGGAAGTCGCCTCCACCGGGGTGCACGGGGCCAACCGGCTGGCCTCCAATTCGGTGACCGAGGCGTTGATCGCCGGACGCCGGGCCGGGGCGCGGCTGGGGGCCGAGCTGCCGCCGGCCGCGGGTCCGCTACGGCTGACGGCGGCGGCGTTCGGGGCGGAGGCGGCCCGGCGCGGGGTGGACCCGGTCGCGCGGGCGCCGCTGGCCCAGGCCATGTCGCGGTACGCGGGCGTGCTCCGCGACCGGGACGGGCTGGAGCTGCTGCTCGGCCAGCTGGATCAGGCCCCGGCGGCCGCTTCCGGGGCGCCCCCGGTGCCGCTGGACCTGGCCACGGTCGAGGCGACCAACCTGCACCTGGCCTCGGTGCTGGTCACCGTGGCTGCGCTGGCCCGCGCCGAGAGCCGGGGCTGCCACCGCTGGCACGCCGCGGACGCCATCAACACCACCGGCAACGCGCGCCACTCGGTCCTCCGCCTCGACCCGGAGCTGACCGTGAGCGCGCGCCCAGTCCTCGCTGAACAAGGAGCTGCCTGATGCCTGGTCACCTCACCACCGAAGTTCTGCTGGCCGCGGGTCTCGATCCGGCCGAGGTGGAGCAGATCGTGAGTACCGCCCTGAACGAAGACCTCAAGTACGGCCCCGACGTCACCTCGGCCGCGACCGCCCCGGCCGGCGCCCGGGCCGAGGCCGGGGTCGTGGCCCGGCAGCCGGGCACGCTGGCCGGGCTGCCGGTGGCGCTGGCCGTCCTTGAGCTGGCCGGGCTGCCGCCCGAGTCGGTCAAGCTGCTCGCGGCCGACGGGGACCGGCTGGCGGCCGGCGCCGGGGTGCTGCGCCTCGACGCCCCGCTGCGCGAGCTGCTGGGCGCGGAACGGACGCTGCTGAACTTCCTCACCCACCTGTCGGGGGTGGCCACCGTCACCCGGGCCTGGGCCGACGCGCTGGCCGGGACCGGCTGCGTGGTCCGCGACACCCGGAAGACCCTGCCCGGCCTGCGCAGCCTGGAGAAGTACGCCGTCCGCTGCGGCGGCGGCCAGAACCATCGTCTGGGCCTGGGCGACGCCGCCCTGATCAAGGACAACCACGTGGTGGCGGCGGGCGGCATCACCCCGGCCATCGCGGCCGTCCGGGCCATCGCGCCGACCCTGCCGCTGGAGGTCGAGTGCGACACCCTGGATCAGGTCGGCGAGGCCCTGGCCGCCGGGGCCCGGCTGATCCTGCTCGACAACATGGAACCAGCCCGGCTGCGGGCCGCGGTCACCCTGGCCGCGCCGTACCCGGAGGTCCGGCTGGAAGCCAGCGGCGGCCTGCACCTGGACCAGGCCCGCGAGGTCGCCGCCACCGGGGTGGACTTCGTGTCGGTCGGAGCTCTGACCCACTCCAGCCCGGCTCTGGACCTGGGGCTCGACCTCGGCCTGGACCTGGCCGGGTCGGCGGGCTGAGCCGCGGGCCTTGGGGCCAGGTCTCGCCTACTGACCGTCACTGGGCATCACTCAATGGTACGGTCACGGATTGCCAAACATCGGTCGCCGTCAACCGCTTTCCGGCAATTGATCATTGAGATAGGTCACATTGGGCTGTGCACAAGGTGTGGATGACTTGTGCAAAAGACGCCCGGAGCTGTGTGCGTGGGCGTATTTTCTGGGGAAGGAAGCCCTTGTCCCGCCG
>DASXJM010000060.1:0-1752 GCA_036497405.1 Streptosporangiaceae bacterium
GCCGGGCAGATCTCGGTGTTCATGTGCGACACCCGCGACGAGGCCGACCGCGAGCAGCTCTACCTGGACCGGCTGGTCAGCCGCCGGGTGGACGGGCTGATCGTGACCGGCCGCCGGATCGAGCCCCGGCCCGCGCTCGACGTCGGCCTGCGCTTCCCGGTCGTGTACGCCATGACCCAGCCCCTGGACGGCGACGACCCGGCCATCCTGCCCGACGACGAGGGCGGCGCGGTCACGGCGGCCCGGCACCTGCTCGACGTCGGCCGCGGCCACATCGGCCACATCACCGGGCCCGAACGCTTCCTGGCCGCCCGCAAGCGTGCGGCCGGCCTGAGCCACGTGCTGACCGGGGCCGGGGTCCCGTTCGCCGCCGCCGAGGTCCTCTACGGCGAGTGGAGTGAGCGCTGGGGCCGCGACGCGGCCCGCATCCTGCTGGCCGCCGCGCCCGCCACCGACGCCATCTTCTGCGGCAGCGACCAGATCGCCCGCGGCGTCGCCGACGGCCTGCGCACCCTGGGCTGCCGCGTCCCCGACGACGTGGCCCTGGTCGGCTTCGACAACTGGGCCCCCATGGCCCTCGGCGCCGACCCGCCCCTGACCACCGTCGACGTCCGGCTGGAAGAGATCGGCCGCCTGGCCGGCCAGCACCTGCTGGCCGCCATCGGCGGCGACCCCGAACGCGGCGTCCACACCGTCCCCGCCGAACTGGTCATCCGCGAGTCGTCTCCGTCCCTGGTCCCCGGCGACCCCGCCCCGGCCCCCTGAGCCAGGCGCCCTGGCCGCCCGTCTTGTAACCCAGGTGACAGGAGGTGCGGCGCTCCCCGATTAGGGAACACCTATTAGCAAACGCTGCATAAAGGTGTTCCTTAATTGGAACTACACGCCGACCACTGAGACTTCGGTAGTGCTGGGCGACGACTGGGGAACGTGAGGAGAACCATGGCGACAACCAGAACCGCGCTGGTGACCGGGGGTGCGAGCGGGATCGGGGCGGCGACCGCCGAGCGGCTGCGGGCCGACGGGCTGACCGTGATCACGCTCGACCTGGGGGCCGGGGCCGATGTGACCGCCGACGTGACCGACGAGGCGGCCCTGCGGCGGGTGGCCGCTGACGCCGGGCCCGTTGACGTGCTGGTCAATTCGGCGGGCATCGTCGGGCCGGCCAAGCCACTGCTGGAGACCACCGGCGACGAGTGGCGCCAGGTGCTGGACATCAACCTGCTCGGCACGGTGAACGCGTTGCGGGTGTTCGTCCCCGGCATGCGGGACCGGGGCTGGGGCCGGGTGGTGAACATGGCCAGCATCGCGGGCAAGGAAGGCAACCCCCAGTCTTCCATCTACTCGGCCTCCAAGGCCGCGGTGATCGGCCTGACCAAGTCGGTGGGCAAAGAACTCGCCACCACCGGCGTCCTGGTCAACGCGATCGCGCCCGCGGTCATCGCCACCCCCATGAACGCGGACACCGGGCCTGACCTGCTGGCCCACGTGAAGAGCCTGATCCCCATGCAGCGGATCGGCCGGCCCGAGGAGGTGGCCGAACTGGTGGCGTTCCTGTGCTCGGACCGGGTCAGCTTCTCCACCGGCGCCGTCTACGACATCAGCGGCGGCCGCGCCACCTACTGAGACCGTTACGACAGGCGGGCGTCATCGGCCTCAATAACGCGCAGTCCGTCGGCCATACGGGCACGGGCGTGCCGGAGCAGGGTCATGGAATTGGACGAGGAATCCGGACCGGCGGCCGGATTGGGGTCC
>DASXJM010000061.1:0-7340 GCA_036497405.1 Streptosporangiaceae bacterium
CGCGGGGACAGGAACAGGTCCTTGGCGATGCCGACGTTGGACCGGCCCTCGGCCATCCGGCTGAGCACGTCCCGCTCGCGCGGGTTGAGCGTGCCGATGGTGCCGGTGGTGCGCTGCCGTTGCAGCAGGCGGCGCACCACCGTCGGGTCGATCACGGTCTCGCCGGCCACGATGCGCTCCAGCTGGGCGATCAGGTTCCCGGCGTCGGTGACGTTGTCCTTGAGCAGGTAGCCGACGCCGTGACCGACCGCGTCCATCAGCGTGCCCGCGTAGCTGGCCTCGGCGTAGGTGGACAGGACCAGGATGCCGAGGTCCGGATCCCAGGCCCGGATGGTGGTGGCGGTCTCGATGCCCTCGCCGGTGAAGGTGGGCGGCATGCGCAGGTCGAGGATGACCGCGTCGGGCCGGTCGGGGACGATGTTGGCCATCAGCTCGTCACCGGACGAGGCCTGGCTGGTGACCTCGACCCCGGATGCCCGCAGCAGCATCTCCAGGCCACTGCGGAACAACGCGGAATCGTCGGCGAGGGCTACACGCACGGAATCCTCAGCTGGAGATGGGTCCCGCCGCCAGGCGGGCTGTCGATGACCGCTTCGCCGCCCGCCGCGCCGGCCCGGTCCATGATGTTGGCCAGGCCCCGCCCGGCCGGGTCGGCCCCGCCGACCCCGTCGTCGGAGACATCCATGACCAGTTGACCCGCGCTGATCCGCACGGTCACGCCGGCCTGGCTGGCCCGGGCGTGCTTGACCGTGTTGGTCAGCGCCTCGCAGGCCACGAAGTAGGCGGTGGCCTCGGCCGCGGCCGGAGGCCGTCCATCCGGGAAATCCGGCACGTCGAGCTGGATGGCCAGCGGCAGCCGCTCGGCCACCTCCTCCAGGGCCGACCCCAGGCCGGCCTGGACCAGGGTGGCGGGGTGGATGCCGTGGGCCAGGTCCCGCAGCTCGGCCAGGACCGCGGCCAGGCCGGTGCGGGCCTGCGCGAAGGCGGCGGTGGCGGCCGGGTCGCCGGTGGAGGCCATGGCCGCCGACAGCTGAGCGGCCAGGGCCAGCAGGTGCTGCTGGGCCCCGTCGTGCAGGTCGCGCTCGAGGCGGCGGCGCTCGGCCACCGCGGCTTCGGCCAACCGGGCCCGGGAGGCCCGCACGTGGTCCAGTTCGGCCTGGGCCGCCTGAGCTTGCAACTGGGCGTTGCGCAGGGCCAGCCCGCTGGTGCGGACGGCGGCGTCGAACAGCCCCCGGTAGCGGGCCAGGGCCTGGTCGGCGATGACCACCGCGATGGGCGCGCCCGCGTCGGTCTTGATCACCTCGACCAGGCGCTGCTCGGCGGCGGGAAGATCCGGGAGCGAAACAGTGGTCGCGGGCGGATCCGCGGCGGGCAGTTCCAGCACTTCCAGGGTCGGGTCGTGCAGGGTCTCCCGGAGCGCGTAGCGGACCCGGGTCAGGTCCGCGCCCGCGGCCATCCGGGCCGTCAGCGCGGCCAGGTTCCGGGTCAGCAGGCCCCGCTGGATGACCGCGACCAGGAACGCCACCGGGAGCAGGAAGTCGACCAGGCTCTCGGCCAGGAAGGCGTCGGTCGGCCCTTCGTTGAGGCTGGCGAACAGCTGGGCCACCGCGGTGACCGAGGCCGCGGTGACCGCGGCCAGGCCGGCCGCGATGACCGGCGCGATCACGATCCGGTCCAGCCCCTTGGTCTGGATCAGCCGCCGGACCAGGAACACCACCACGACCAGGCCGAGCAGGCCGTCACCGATGTTCTCCAGGCTGGTGAACACGTTGTTGAGGGTGGTGTTGTCGGTGATCGTGGGCCACCAGGAGGACGCCCCGTAGCCGGCCGAGACCGCGGTCGAGGAGACCACGACGAGGCTGCGGGTGACCAGCATCCAGGCGGTCAGGGTGATCAGGTAGCCGCGCTCGACCCGGCTCAGCGCGGGCCGCGGGTAGCGCAGCACCGCGTAGCCGCCGAAGACCCGGTCGATGCCGCCGAAGATCACCGCGTACACCGCCCACGGGCCGCCGCTCCAGGCGTCCACGAAATCCAGCGAGCGGAACACCCCGGCCAGGATCAGGGCCCAGGCCACGCCGCGCTGACCGTCTTCACGGCGCAGCAGCAGGCCGGTGAGAATAAAGGCCAGGGACATGATCACGTTGACCGTGGCCAGCGCGGGCGTGTCCCGCCACATGGGCAACTGGGCCACGATGGCCAGGGCCCCGAGCGTGGCCAGGACCAGCGTCACGGTCAGCGTGAAGCGCAGCCGGTCAGGTGCTCTTAATCCATCCGGAGCGGGTGCGGGCCCCAGACCCGGGTCGGCGTGACCGGGAGTGACCGGGGACTGGCCCGGGCGCACCACGATCGCCCCTGAGTCAGCCTCCACGTGGGTTATTATCGCCCGCTTCGCCGGACCCGCGCAGGCGCTTGTCAAGAGGGAAACCCCGTAATGATGGCGGTGCTTTCCACGATGCCGCCGGGCCTGGTCATCGCGCACACTGAAGCCCGTGCGTGTCCGGCAACCGACCAGGAACAGGCCACGGTTAGCGTGGCCCGCGGATCGGATGGCATGGAGGGGAGTCCTCCGGAACGTCCTGCCGATTGCCGGCTGCTCGAGCACGTCGCGTCCCAGAACTGCGCGCTGGACGGAAGTGCAGAACTACCAGTAAGCGCCACCGACGTTCACCAGATCGGCACGCTGACGCTGCCCGATGTGGTGATGGCCATCCTGGACAGGCGAGTCAGTTGTCCGCAGGCCAGGTCGGCGGCGCTGGTCCGGGAACGCGACGGTGACGGCGTCACGGTGCACCTGGTCCTGCTCGACGAGGCGGAACAGCCGCTGTCGGCCGGAACCGGGAGCGTCATCGCCGTCACCTTCGCGGCCCGGGACCTCGGCCCCGACCTGCGGGCCGCCTTCGCCGACCGCTCAGTGGTCGTCCTGCGCTGATCTGGCGCTGGGCCTCGCCCCGGTCACGATGGATCGTCGAGGCGGAAGCCGACCTTCAGGGTGACCTGGTAGTGGCTGAGCTGGTCGTTCTCGATGTGGCCGCGGATGTTGGTGACCTCGAACCAGTCCAGGTTGTGCAGGGTCCGGGCGGCCCGGGTGAGGGCGCCCTTGATCGCGTCATCGACGCTCACGGCCGAGCTGCCGACGATCTCACTGATCGAATAAATGTGGTCAGCCATCTGTGATCATCCCTTCGTTGGGTGCCGCTACCGGCCTACCCGCGGACGCGGGGATGGGAAACGTGGACTTCACCCGCTGTGACGTTGCGTTTTTGTGACCTAATCAAGTCATCAGTGAGGTCTTGCAACCTTCATGGTGGGTTCAGTTGAATGCTTTCTGATTGCGCGTTCTGCGCCTTCTTAACCCGCGTAGCAGCGGAAGGAACTATGAGAAGATCCAAGCCTGTCATCGGCATCGCGGCCGGTGCGTCCCTCGCGTGCGTCCTGACCGGCGCCGTGACGGCCAGTGCAGCCACCTCGGCGACATCCCCGCCCAGTGGCGCCACCAAGTCGGCATCGCCCGTCATCGTGGTCCTCAACAGCCAGTCCGGCAGCACGGCGGCGACCGAGTCGCCGCTGATCTCCCAGGTCAAAGCGGCCGGCGGCACCCACATCATCGGCTACAAGGCGGTCGCGTCGTTCGCGGCCACGGTGAGCCCGGCCGAGGCGGCGGCGCTGGCCGCCAACCCGGCGGTCGCGTCGGTGGTCCCGGACCAGAAGGTCAACGTGACCCCGGCCGCGAGCCAGACTCCGGTCACCCCAGAGACGCCGAAGGCCGGCTCGGGTGGCACCGCGTCGAACATCTGCGGCACGGCGTCCGACCCGAAGCTGCCCGAGGACCTGATCACCACCCACGCGGTCCAGGCCCACGACCAGGGCATCACCGGGGCCGGCGTCACGGTGGCATGGATCGCCGACGGTCTCGACCCGAACAACCCGGACTTCATCCGGAACGGGCAGTCGATCTTCAAGCACTACGTGGACTTCTCGGGTGACGGCCCGAACACCGAGACCGGTGGCGAGGAAGCCTTCGGCGACGCGTCGATGATCGCAGCCCAGGGCAACCAGGTCTACGACCTGTCCAACTACAACAACCCGGCCTACCCGCTGCCGAAGAACTGCGACATCAAGGTCGAGGGCATGGCCCCCGGCGCGTCGCTGATCGGCCTCAAGGCCGGCGGTGAGTTCCTGGCCAACTCGGCGATCCTGCAGTCGATCGACTACGCGATCAACAACGGCGCCAACGTCATCAACGAGTCGTTCGGGGGCAACGTCTACTCGGACAACAACGCCCGCGACACGATCCAGCTGTTCGACGACGCCGCGGTCAAGCATGGCATCACGGTGACCGTCTCGACCGGTGACGGCGGTATCTCCGGCACCCAGGGCAGCCCGTCGACCGACCCCAACGTGATCTCGGCGGCCGCGTCGACCACCTTCGAGAGCTACCAGCAGACCGGCTACGCCGGGGCGCGGTACTT
This sequence comes from Streptosporangiaceae bacterium, assembly GCA_036497405.1. Taxonomy (GTDB): domain Bacteria; phylum Actinomycetota; class Actinomycetes; order Streptosporangiales; family Streptosporangiaceae; genus Bog-532. The sequence goes on from DASXJM010000061.1 coordinate 4,470, forward strand.
CGGCAACGGCAAGTGGGTGTCGAACAACGTGTCGGCGCTGTCCTCGGGCGGGATCAGCCAGGGCGGCCAGGTGCCCGACCTGATGGCCCCGGGCGAGGCCGACTGGGCCCTGTGCTCGACCAACACGGCCATCTTCACCGAATGCAGCAATTTCGCCGGGAAGCCCTCGCCGATCATCCTGTTCGGCGGAACCAGTGAGTCGTCGCCGGTCACGGCGGGCGCGGCGGCCCTGGTCATCCAGGCCTTCCGGAAGACCCACCACGGCGCGTCCCCGTCGCCGGCGCTGGTCAAGCAGTTCCTGACCACCACCGCCGCCGACCAGGGCCTGCCCGCGCCCGAGCAGGGCGCCGGTCTGCTGAACGCCGACGCGGCGGTCCAGGCGGCCGAGCACTACAAGGGCAGCACCGGCAGCAGCCAGCCGGGCCAGGTCATCACCGCGCCGTCGCAGAAGCTGCTGACCGGCTCGCCGAACTCCCGCGTCAGTACCGGCCTGGCCGTCACCAACAGTGGCAGCAAGACCGAGAAGGTCTCCCTGGGCACGCGGAGCTTCGCCCAGACCTCCAGCAGCACGCAGAACGTGGCGCTGAACGCGGCCAGCGACCCGACCTTCCCGTACCCGACCAACGGCCTGCCCTGGGCGTACAAGAAGGCCACCTTCCACGTCAGCAGCGGTGCGGCCCGGCTGGGCGTGACGATCGCCTGGAAGGGCGACCCCGAGGGCGTGGCGGGCGGTTCGGTCGTCCGGCTCTCGCTGTTCGGCCCGGACGGGACGTTCGTCACCAACACCCGGCCGCAGGGCGGCACCACGTCGGCCAACTTCGGCTTCGTGGACGTGTCCCATCCGCAGGGCGGGACCTGGACCGCGGTGCTGTACACGCCGACCACGGCCGCGGCCGTGCCAGGCCAGCCCCAGCCGTTCACCGGCAACGTCATCCTCAACGCCGCGACCCAGAAGGACGTGGCGGACGGATCGGTCAGCCCGTCGACCCTGGTCCTCGGACCCGGCCAGACCGGGCACGCTCAGCTGAACACCCGCATCAGCGGCACCCAGGGCGACACGGCCGAGTCGGTCACCCTGGCCACCTCCGGCGGGCAGCACTCGTCGGTCCCGGTGGTGCTGCGCCCGGTCATCCCGACCACCCCGGGCGGCAAGAGCACGTTCAGCGGCACGATCACCGGCGGTAACGCCCGGGCCGTGACCCCGACCGAGACCAACACCTACTCGTTCAACGTGCCCAAGCATCAGAAGGATCTCAACGTCGGGGTGCACCTCAGCTCCGACCCGAACGTCCTGATCGAGGGCACGCTGATCGACCCGGACGGTGAGACGGTCGACGCCAACTCCAACGCCACCGCGGTGAACTCCACCACCGGCGTGGTGACCAGCGGGCCCAACCTGCAGCTGGTCCAGAATGCGCCCGAATCCGGGCAGTGGCGGTTCGTGCTGGTCGTGGTCAACCCGGTGAGCGGCGCCGAGCTGTCGCAGAACTTCACCGGCACGATCGGGTTCAACGAGGCCAAGGTGTCGTCGAACCTGCCCAGCGGCACGGGCACCAAGCTGGCGGCCGGCCAGGCCTCCAGCTTCACCATCAACTACGGCAACCCCGGGTCGGTGCCGGAGCCGGTCCAGCTCGACCCCCGGCTCAAGACCAGCGCCAACGTCCAGCTGGCCTCGCTGTCCGGTACCAACACGGTGGCGTTGCCGCTGAGCGTGACCGACATCGGGGATGCCCCGTTCTACCTGGTCCCGCCGGCGACCACCCAGCTGACGGTGGCGGCGACCTCCAGTTCGCCGGCCCAGGTCGAGCTGAACGGGCCGGACGGGGAGCCGGACGTGTTCGGTGACCTGGGCTCGGCGCAGGCCGGCAACCTGACCTCGGTGGCCCGGGTCACCGAGGCCGGCGGCCGGCACCAGGTGGGCCGTGGGTTCTGGAGCACCTTCGTCCAGCAAATCGGGCCGTTCAGCGACGCGGGCGCGCCCGCGGGCACGACCACGCTGACCGCGACCGCGACGACCCAGCCGCTGGACCCAGCGGTGACGTCGGCGGCCGGCGACCCGTACGCTCCCGGCATCACCGGGCAGGCTCCGACCGGTACCCCGATCGTGGTCAACCCGGGTGCGTCGGCGGCCCTGAAGGTGACGATCACCCCCACCGGCAAGTCCGGGACGGTGGTGCACGGCGTGGTCTACCTGGTCACGTCGGCGCTGAACAGTCTCGGCCTGGTGGACGGGGCGATCGCGGGCCAGCTCGGCGCGATCGCCACCAGCGGTGACGTGCTCGCCGCCGTTCCGTACACCTACACCATCAAGTAATCAGTCCCGTGCTGTGGGGGTCGCCCGGTGGGCGGCCCCCACACACGCGTCCGGTTCCGCGCCCGGCACCGAATTGCCGTTTGGGGGTGCCAGGGTAGATCATGGTGATAGCTGAACCTCAGTCGCGCCTTCTCGGGATGGTGGTGGCGGGTGAACCGGCTTGGATTTCGTAACCCCGGCGGGGGCGGTACGGACGTCCACGATCACGTGACCCGGGTCGGCCGGGCCTGGTGGTGGCCGGCCTTCTTCGGGGTGATCTCAATCATCGCCGGGGTGCTGGCCCTGGCCTGGCCCGGGCCGACCCTGCTGGTGCTGGCCGTGCTGTTCGGGGCCGAGCTGATCGTGTGGGGCGTCTACCGGCTGGTGGGCGCGGTCACCTTCGGCGACGCCGGCGGCGGGGCCCGGACCCTGTGGGCCATCCTCGGCGTGCTCAGCCTGCTGATCGGCTTCTACGCGCTGCGGCACATCGTGATCACGCTGCTGGCGCTGGGCCTGCTGCTGGGCATCTTCTGGCTGGTCGACGGGATCGGCCTGATCGTGTCGGCGGTCGAGCACCG
>DASXJM010000062.1:0-4478 GCA_036497405.1 Streptosporangiaceae bacterium
TTGAGGACTTCGACCCACCGGCCGCCGTGGGGGAGGCCGATCTTGTAGTTCTCGTGCGGGCCGCCGGAGAAGTTGGCCACGCAGACCACGGTCTGCGCCCCAGAGGGCCCGGAGGCTTCGACTTCAACCTCGGTCACTGAGGGCTCATCAGCCCCGGAAGCCCCGGAAGCCCCGGAAGCCCCGGTAGCCCCGGTAGCCCCATCAGTCCCAGAGGCCCCACTAGCCCCAGAGAACCCATCAGCCCCACCAGCCTCAAGAGCCACACCAGCCTCAGAAGCCCTACCAGTATCAGCCGCCTGGCCGCCGCCCACCCAGGACGGTACCGGCACCGCCGCGTGCTCCGAAGAGGACGACGCTGGCGCCGCGAGCCGCAGGAACGACAGCGTGTTCCCGGCCGCGTCGTTGGCGTCGATCCAGCTGAATCCCTCGGGCGAGGTGTCCAGCGCCCACAAGGCAGGCGATGACCGGTAAACCGCGTTCATGTCCTGGACCAGCCGCTGAACGCCAGCGTGGTAGCCGTCGACGTCGCCCAGCACCCACCAGTCCAGGCCGCGCTCCTCCGACCATTCGGCGCCCTGGCCGAACTCGGAGCCCATGAACAGCAGCTGCTTGCCCGGGTGGGCCCACATGTAGCCCAGCAGCGCCCGCAGGCCGGCGAACCGGCGCCAGTCGTCGCCGGGCATCTTGCCCAGCAGCGACCCCTTGCCGTGCACGACCTCGTCGTGCGACAGGGGCAGGATGTAGTTCTCGCTGAACGCGTAGACCAGGGAGAAGGTCAGCTCGTTCTGGTGGTACTGCCGGTAGACCGGGTCCCGGGCCAGGTAGGCCAGGGTGTCGTTCATCCAGCCCATGTTCCACTTGAAGCCGAACCCCAGTCCGCCCAGGTGTACCGGCCGGGTGACGCCGGGCCAGGCGGTGGACTCCTCGGCGATCATCATGATGCCGGGCTGGCGCCGGTAGGCGGTGGCGTTGACCTCCTGCAGGAACGCGACCGCTTCCAGGTTCTCCCGGCCGCCGTACTGGTTGGGGGCCCACTGGCCGGCCTCGCGGGAGTAGTCCAGGTACAGCATGGAGGCGACCGCGTCGACCCGGAGGCCGTCGACGTGGAAGTCCTCCAGCCAGAAGATCGCGTTGGCGACCAGGAAGTTCCGGACCTCGGTCCGGCCGTAGTTGAAGATCAGCGTGCCCCAGTCCGGGTGGCTGCCGCGGCGCGGGTCCGGGTGCTCGTACAGGGCGGTGCCGTCGAACCGGGCCAGCGCCCAGTCGTCGCGCGGGAAGTGCGCGGGCACCCAGTCGATGATCACGCCGATGCCGGCCTGGTGCAGCGCGTCGACCAGGTAGCGGAAGTCGTCCGGGCTGCCGAACCGGGACGAGGGCGCGTAGTACGAGGTGACCTGGTAGCCCCAGGAGCCGCCGAACGGGTGCTCGGCCACGGGCAGGAACTCCACGTGGGTGAAGCCCATCTCGGTCATGTAGGCAGGCAGCTGCTCGGCCAGCTGGCGGTAGGACAGGCCCGGCCGCCACGACCCGAGGTGCACCTCGTAGACGCTGAGCGGCTCGTTGACCATGACCCGCCGGGGCCGCTCGGTCATCCAGTCGTCGTCCTGCCACTCGTGGTGGGAGGACACCACCACCGACGCGGTGGCCGGCGGCCGCTCGGTGCCGCGGGCCATCGGGTCGGCCTTGGACCGCCAGGTGCCGTCGGGGCCGCAGACGTCGTACTTGTAGCGGGTGTTCTCGGTGACGTCCGGGATGAACAGCTCCCAGATGCCGGAGCCGCCCAGGGAGCGCATGGGGTGGCCCTGGCCGTTCCAGTGGTTGAAATCACCGATGACCCGGACTCCGCGGGCGTTGGGGGCCCACACCGCGAACGAGGTGCCGGTGATGTCGCCCAGCCCGTCGGCGCCGAGGTCATGGACGTTGGAGCCGAGCACCTGCCACAGCTCCTCGTGGCGGCCTTCGCCGATCAGGTGCAGGTCGAACTCGCCCAGCGTGGGCAGGTGCCGGTACGGGTCGTCGACCGTCCACTCCGCGCCGGCGGACCCGTCCGCTTCGGGGTAGGCGACCGCGATCCGGTAGGCGGGCGGCCCGCCGGGGGCCCCGTCGTAGGGCAGCACGGCGGCGAACACGCCCAGGTGCACGTGTTCCATGGGGAACCGGCGGCCGTCGTCCAGCACCACCGCGACGCTGGCCGCGAACGGGCGCAGGGTCCGGATCACGAACCCGTCCGGGCCCGGGTGCGCACCCAGGATGGAGTGCGGGTCGTGGTGGGTCCCGGCCACGATGCGCTCGATCTCGCCCAGGTTGACCCCGGCCGCCGCTGCGGCCTGCTGCGGCGCGGCCGGTTCGGGCGCGGCGCCGTCCACCTCGGCTCCGTCGGTCAGCTGGGGAACATCCGGCAGCTCGGGCAGCTCGGGAGCGTCGGGCGGACCGGCCGGTTCGGCCGAGCCCGCCGCGGGCGTGGTGGTCTGGTCAGAAGAAGGCATATCGAAAGACCGCAATCCGCGTCAGTCGGGGAAGTCCGCCAGGGACTCCAAGGGAATCTGCAGCCAGGAAGGGCGGTGCCTGGCCTCGTACATCACTTCGTAGACCGCCTTGTCGAGGGTGAGCGCGCGCAGCAGCACCTCGTTGGCGACCGGGTCGAGGCCGCCGCCTTCGGCGTACCCGGCGCAGAAGGCGTTGCTGTTGCGCCGGCTCCACTCCGAGGCGGCGTCGTGCAGCTGGTCGGCGTCGGGGTTGGTCAGCAGCTGGAACCGGGCCGCGTACTCGAACGAACGCAGCATCCCGGCCACGTCCCGCAGCGGGGACGACCGGGCCCGCCGCTGGGCCAGCGGGGTGGCGGGCTCGCCCTCGAAGTCGAGCAGGATCCAGCCGGTCTCGGTCCGCATGACCTGGCCCAGGTGGTAGTCACCGTGCACCCGCTGGGCCGGGACCGGCTCGTTGATCTTGCCCAGCGCCGAGTAGACGTTGCCGATCATGTCGACGTAGCGGGCCAGTTCGGGCACGGCCGCGGCGGCCAGGTCGAGCCGGCGGTACATCTGCTCGGCCGTCTCGTGCAGCGCGTCCGGGGTCAGCTCCTCGGTGCCGAACGCGCGGGCCAGGTCCTGGTGGACCTCGGCGGTGGCCACGCCCAGCCGGTGGGCCTCACCGGAGAAGTCGCCGCCCGCCTCGGCCGCGCTGACCGTGTCGCTCTCGTACAGGTCGCGGGCGTACAGGTCGCGCACGCTGGTGGCGGCCAGCGTCCAGCCGTCGGTGGCGGTGCGCAGGAACTTGGACAAGATGGCCAGCGTGGTGCCGATCCCGTCCATCGTGGTCTCGATCGAGCCGTAGGGCTCGGCGATGTGCGGCGAGCCCAGCTGATTCAGCGCCGACGTGACCTCCAGGTCCGGGTTGGGCCCGGGGGAGACGCGGCGGAACACCTTGAGGATGGACTCCTCGCCGTAGACCAGGCTGGTGTTGCTCTGCTCGGCGGTGAGCACGATGCTGTCCAGCCCGGTGTCGATCTCGGCGCCCGGCTCGCGGTGGAAGGTCAGGGTGCTGATGGTCTGGTTGCCCGCGATGGCCCGCGACAGGGCCCGGGTCAGCTCCGGGTCGTGCAGCGCGTCGTAGGCCTGGCGCCCGTCCTCCAGCGCGCCGATCCGGGCGTGCTCCAGCCAGCCGGGCAGGTCGTGCCGCAGGCCGAGGAAGAGCTGGTAGTGATCGGCGCTGGCGCCGTGGGAGACCAGGACGATCAGGTGCCGCAGGGCAGGATCGCCCGCCACGACCTCGGTGTCGGCCACTACCGACAGGTCGCGGAGGGTCCGGCCCTTGCCCGCGAACCACCGCTGCTCCAGCAGCCAGGGCGCGAGCGCATCCTCGAGTCTCATCAGCTTGACCTATCCACTCCCCGTGACGGGTTCCCTGAAACCACCGGGAACGGAGTGTCCCGGGGGGTTTCAGGCGCGGTGTTTGACGGCACCACAGGCTATCGGTCCTCCTTCGCCCCCCACGTGATCGGCCGGTTCTAGTGGTCGTAGTCCTCCCGCGACGGGTGCAACTGGAACCAGTAGAAGCCGTGACCGGGCAGGGTCAGCAGATAGTTCAGGTCGCCGATCCGCGGGAACGTGACACCGCCCATGCACTCCACCGGGGTCACCCCCCGGAACCGCCGCAGGTCCAGCTCGACCGGCTGCGGGAACCGGGACAGGTTGTTCACGCACAGGACCATGTCGGTGCCGTCGACCTCCGAGCCGCCCTCGGGGTCGGCGTGGGGCATCATCCGGACGAAGGCCAGCACGCTCGGGTTGGACGACACCAGCTCCTCGTACTCGCCGATGCCGAACACCGGGTGGCGCTTGCGGATCTCGATCATGCGCTTGGTCCACCACAGCAGCGAATCGTTCTGGCGCATCTCGGCTTCGACGTTCAGCGCCTGATACCCGTAGACGGCATCCATGAGGACGGGCAGGTACAGCCGCGCCGGATCGGCGGCGGAGAAG
>DASXJM010000063.1:0-8492 GCA_036497405.1 Streptosporangiaceae bacterium
GGGCCGCGGCCGAGCTGCGCGTGGCCCAGCCGTCGCTGAGCCGGCAGATCCGCCAGCTGGAGGTCCAGCTCGGGGTCCGCCTGCTCGACCGCGACCGGCAGGGGACCCGGCTCACCGCGGCCGGCGAGGTCTTCCTGGCCCGGGCCCGGACGCTGGTGCGCACGGCGGCCCAGGCCGCGGCGGCGACCCGGGCCGCGGCCGACCCGGCCCGGATCGTCATCGGCTACACCACCGGCCTCATGATCACCGCGGCCGTGGGCCAGTTGCGCCGCCAGCACCCGGACGCCGAGGTGCAGACCCAGTACCTGGAGTGGAACGAACCGCGGACCGCCCTGCTCGATCACCGGGTGGACGCGGCCGTGACCCGGCTGCCGCTGAACACCAGCGGGCTGCACGTGACCATCCTCTACGACGAGCCGCGGGTGCTGCTGGTGCCGGCCGGCCACCGGCTGGCCGGAAAGGAGTCGGTCACCCTGGACGACATCGCGGCCGAGCCGATCCCCCGCTTCGCCGATCCGGACTGGGACGCCTACTGGCGCATCGACCCGCGGCCGGGCGGGGTCCCGGCTCCGGACGGGCCGCCCGCGGAGAGCATCGAGGACAAGCTCGAGTACATCGCGGCCGGGCAGGCGGTGGCGATCGTCCCGGCCTCGGCCGGTCACAGCGGGCTGCGCGCCGACCTGACCACGATCCCGCTCGCCGGGGTCGAGCCGGGTCACGTCGTGCTGGCCACCCGGGCCGGAGATCGCAGCCGGCTGGTGGCCACGTTCGGCAAAACGGCCCGGGAATGCATCACCAGCCCGGCCGCCGCGACTATTTCGTCCCGATAAATATCCGGCCGTCACCGAAGCAGTGTGTCCCCTCGGAAACGGCGGCAGAACGGCGGCGACGATGCCGGTGGCTTTCCGGACGGTGAACGGGATCCAACGGCCAGACCCCGTTGGCCATAAGGGTTTTGCCAATCCATTCGGCATTTTCATTTCCGCCGCTGGCCGCCATCGGTTACCGGGCCGATGGGCACCGAATGGGCCCAGTCACACCATATGACCTGCTCATCTCTTGGGAATTGGCTGCCGGTTGCGCCGCCCGGTAACGCCCGTTGCCGTCGCCGGATCACCCCCGCGCACCGTGGCCCGGGACCGGTTCGCGCCGATTCCGACGGTAAGTCCCAATCGCGACAAGCAGCTCTATCCGTACCGAAACCGGCCATTCAGTCGCACGGGCCACAGGGTCCGAAGCCACGCAAAAAAATCGTCACTACCAAAATAACGTTTCCGTCTCAAATGCCACATCGCGGGCGTACCGTAGGTCCCCGGATCACCGCCGAACCCGCTCCCCGGCAGGGTCAATGCAGGCCAGGGACGCTTTCCACGATGAGGGAGACAGATGTCTGCTCACCGGAGACCCCGGAAGCTGATTCAGCTTTCGGCCGCCCTGGGCCTGATGGCCGCCGCGGCCCTGGGCGGTTACGCCGCGGCCGACGCCCACTCACCCACCGCCAGCGGCCTGGCCGAAGCGGCCAACGTCAGCGGGTCCGGGCACAGCCTGACCATCTACGCCTGCCTGGCCGGCGGCCGGCTGACCCACGTGTCGACCAAGGCCCCGAAGTGTGCCAGCGGCTCGTCGCTGGTCCAGTGGAGTGCCCAGTCCGGCCCGGCCGCGGGCGGCCAGCCGACCCCGACCACGTCGGCCAGCTCCAAGCCCAGCACCAAGCCGAGCTCGCCGGCCAGCACCCCGCCGTCCACGCCGCCGTCGTCGACCCCGCCCGGGCAGAGTTCGGGTCCGGCCTGCGTCACCTCGACCAACGACGGAGGCTGCGGGCCGTACACGTTCGCCGCGATCAGCGGCAGCCACGGCGGCCAGACCCACGTCATCCAGGACATCTGGAACCCGATCGGTGGCATCTCCCAGACGCTGACCGCCTACAGCCCGGCCAACTGGAGCGTCAAGGCCAACATGCCGGCCTCCAACACCGCGGTGCTGTCCTACCCGGACACCCAGCAGATCTACACCACCGACAACAACACCCCGAACCCGTTGTCCGGCTACAGCTCGATCACCAGCAATTACACCGAGACCGGGCCGTCCACCAAGGGCAACGACTGGGAAGCCGCCTACGACATCTGGGCCGGTACCGGCAGCGACAACTACGCCCAGGAGATCATGATCTGGGTCGACAACCACGGGCAGCGGCCCGCCGGTGACGTGGTCGCCTCGGCCACCATCGACGGTCAGAGCTACAAGATCTGGTCCGTGGCCAAGGCCGGCCAGACCGGCAACCCGGTGTCCATGGTGCTGGACTCGAACCAGGCGTCCGGATCGGTCAACCTGCTCGACGACCTGAACTGGCTGAAGTCCAACGGCTACGTCCCGGCCGGCAGTGGCCTCAACCAGATCGACTTCGGCTTCGAGCTCTGCTCCACCGGCGGCGTCCCCGAGACGTTCGCCCTGTCCGACTACGGCATCAAGGCCACCTGCAACTCCGGCTCGTCCTGCACCAACTAGGACCCGCCCTGGCCTGGAGCCAAGCCCGACCCGGCGCCGCCGCGTACCACCCTCCCTACGCGGCGGCGCCGCTGCGTCAGCATCTTGGTAGCCCGGATCTACGTAGATCCGGGCTACCAAGCGGTCAGGCGCCAGGGAGGGGGACTTCGGTTTCCCAGCGGCGCTGACGTTCGGCAGGGGTCTGGTCCCACCAGGGGGTGCCACGCTCGCCGAGGGCGACCTTGGCCGCCTGCACGCCGTCGCGGGCCTGGCGTTCGGCGGGGGTGCCGCGGACGGCCTTGATCTCGCGCCGCCAGGCCATCAGGGCCGACCGGAGCTCGGCGGCCCGGCCGGGCGGGATCATCGGGTCGGTGGCTCGCCAGCGCCGTCCCGCGACCACGATGTAGCGGCCGTCGTCGGTGTGCTCGGGCACAGTGGAACGCGGCCTCAGACCGGGAGGCCGTCGCCCGCCGGGGCAGTCGCCGCTACCGTCGATTGGGCGGCGGCCTCGGCGGTGCCCTGGACGGCCAGCTGGTCGGCGCGTTCGTTCTCGGGATGGCCGGCGTGGCCCTTGACCCAGAACCACTCCACCTGATGGCGCTGGGCCGCCTGGTCGAGCCGCTCCCACAGGTCCGCGTTCTTGACCGGCGTCTTGTTGCGGGTGAGCCAGCCGTTCCGCTTCCACTGCGCCACCCACTCGGTGACGCCCCGGCGCAGGTACTGGCTGTCGGTGTAGAGGTGCACCGCGGACGGCCGGGTCAGCTGCTCCAGCCCGCGGATGGCGGCCATGATCTCCATGCGGTTGTTGGTGGTGGCGGGCTCCCCGCCGTGCAGCTCCCGCTCATGCTGCCCGTAGCGCAGGATGGCGCCCCAGCCGCCCGGGCCCGGATTGGGCGAGCAGGCACCGTCGGTGAAGATCTCCACGACTCCCGTGCTCTCACCAGCCATGCTGCGACTTTAGCGATCCGGGCCGACGGCAGCCGCCGGGCGCGTCACATCGTTCCGTTGTGGTCCCGATGTTACGTTGCAGTGATCTTGCCTGTGCGATCGGTAACGAACACTTCGGTGACGGAGGAAGGGCTGTGATGCGCGGTACCCGCCCGGTCGAGCCCTGGTCGCGGCGCGTGTTCCTGCGCACGGCCGCGGGCGGCACGGCCGGGGTGGCGGCCTGGTCGCTGCTCAGCGCCCGGGGCCCGGCCGCCAGCGCGGCCAGCGCGGCCAGCGCGGCCGGGGGTGATCCGGCCGGTCCGGCCCAGCCGGGGCCCAGGCTGACCGGCGGCCTCAACGGCCCCACCGCCAAGGTCATCTCGTTCGACGCTGGCTGGCTGTTCGGGCCGTCGGCCGACGGCAGCGACCAGCCCGGGTTCGACGACCGCGACCTGGCCACGGTGACCCTGCCGCACACGGTGGCCCCGCTGTCCTGGCAGAACTGGGACCCGTCGGCCTGGGAAAAGGTGTGGGTCTACCGCAAGCACTTCGACACCCCGGCCGGGCTGAGCGGGCTGCGGGTGTTCCTGGACTTCGCGGCCGCCCTGACCCGCGCCACCGTCACCCTGAACGGCACCGAGGTCGCCGACCACACCGGCGGCTACCTGCCGTTCAGCGCCGAGATCACCGAACACCTCCAGCCCCGGAACAACGTGCTGGCCGTGACCCTGGACTCGACCTTCAACCTCGACGTGCCACCGGACCGGGCCGCCCCCGCCATCAGCACGTCGGTCGACTTCTGGCAGCCGGGCGGGATCTACCGCGACGTCAGCCTGCGGGCCGTGCCGCAGATCTTCCTGGCCGACGTGTTTGCCAAGCCGGTCAACGTGCTCGACGCCGGCGCCCGGCAGGTGGACGTGCAGGCCACGCTGGACGCGGCCGTGGTGCCCACCGACCCCGTCACCGTCGGCCTGGAACTGCTGGACGGCGACCAGACCCTGGCCACGGCCACCGTCCCGGTCACCATCAGCCAGGCCGGCCAGGTCACGGTGACCGCCAGCTTGAGCAGCCTGCCCGACATCACCCTGTGGGACACCAGCCAGCCGAAGCTCTACACGGTGCTCGCCACCGTGCTGGTGGACGGCCACCCGCTGCACAACTACCAGGTCCGGATCGGGTTCCGGGAGGCGTCCTTCCAGCTCGACGGGTTCTACCTGAACGGCAACCGGGTCAAGCTGTTCGGGCTCAACCGGCACCAGATCTTCCCCTGGGCTGGGCCCGCGCTGCCCGCCCGGGTCCAAGCCAAGGACGCCGAGATTCTCCGCCACGAGCTCAACTGCAACATCGTGCGCTGCTCCCATTACCCGCAGTCGGAGGCGTTCCACGACGCCTGCGACGAACTGGGGCTGCTGGTCTGGGCGGAGATCCCGGGCTGGGGTTACTTCGGCGACGCCGCCTGGCAGCAAGCCGCCTACCAGGACGTGCACGACATGATCGTCCGGGACCGGAACCGCCCGTCGGTCATCGTGTGGGGGGCGATGCCCAACGAGGCCGGTGAGTACGTCGCCGAGTACACCCGCTACCACGACCTGGCCCACGCCCTGGACGACTCCCGGCCCACCGGCGGTGACGACGGCTCGCGGGCCGACGCCAGCTTCGTGTTCGACGTGTTCAGCTACCACGACTACAGCAGCGTGACCGGGGCGGACGGGGTCCGGGAGCCGACCCTGGCCGCGCCCACCGACGCGGCCGGTAAGCCGTACCTGGTCGGCGAGACGGTCGGCACCCTGTCCGGCCCGGCCCTGTACTACCGGCGCACCGACACCCAGGCCGTCCAGCAGGGCGAGGCCACCGCGCACGCCCTCGTGCACAACATCGCGGCCGCCGACGACCGCTACTGCGGCGTGGTCGCCTGGGCCTGCTTCGACTACCCGTCCGGCAACGGCAACCAGTTCCAGGGCACGAAGTACGTCGGCGTGCACGACCTGTTCCGGATCCCGAAACCTGGCGCCGCCATCTACCAGGCCCAGATCGACCCCGGGACCCGCCCGGTCATCGCGCCCGCCTTCTATTGGGACTTCGGGCCGACCTCGCCGGTCACCGGCCTGGCCTCGGCCATGATCTGCTCCAACCTGGACGAGCTCAAGGTGTACGTGGGCGGGAAGCTCTACACCACCGTGGCCCCGGACACCGACAACTACGGGCACCTGCCCTACCCGCCGTCGTTCGTGGACTTCGGCGGGGTCGACGGCTCGGCCCGGCCGGACCTGCGCATCGACGGTTACCGGAACGGGTCCCGGGTGGCCTCGAAAACGCTGGCCGGCGACCCGGCCGGCGACCGGCTGTCCCTGGTCGCCGACGACGCCGTGATCGACGGGGACGGCGCCGACGCGACCCGGCTGGCGCTCCGGGCGGTGGACCGGTACGGCGCGCCCCGCCCGTACGTGACCGGGCCGGTCACCCTGGCCGTGGATGGGCCCGGGGTGCTGGTCGGCGACAACCCGGTCGACTTCACCGCCACCGGCGGCGCGGCCGCGGTCTGGATCCGCTCGCTGCCCGGCTCACCCGGCGCGGTGACGGTCACCGCCCGCCACGCCACCCTGGGCCGGGCCACCGCCCAGGTCAGGATCCAGGCGGTGCCGTCGGCGGGCGCGCCGGTGCCCTACGGCTCGCTGACCGTGGCCACCGCGCCCGCGCTGGTCACGCCGGGCAGCACCACCACGGTCACGGCCACCCTGGACAACAACGGCCTGCTGCCGCTGGACCAGGTCACGTTCTCGGTCGCCGGGCCCGACGGCTGGACGGTCAGCCCGGCCAGCCCGGTCACCGTGCGCCGGGTGCCCTCGGCGCGGACGGCCCGGGCCAGCTGGAAGGTCACCGTCCCGGCCGGGGCCAACCCCGGGCAGGACCCGGTCACGGTCCAGGCCGTCTACACGGCCGGGCCGCAGCGCGGCGTGACCTACTCCAGCGTGAACGTGCTCCGGGCCTACGCCACCCTGAGCGCGGCCGCCAACAACGCCGGGATCAGCGACGACTCCGACGTCACCACGGCCAGCTTCGACGGCGTCGGCAACAGCTACTCGGCCCAGGCCCTGGCGGCCGCGGGCCTGGCCCCCGGGGCCACGGTGGTCCACGACGGGATCACGTTCAGCTGGCCGGTCGTCCCGCCCGGCCAGCCCGACAACGTGGTCGCGCAGGGCCAGACGGTGCTGGTGTCCGGGTCCGGGACCACGCTCGGCTTCCTGGGCGCGGGCAGCCCGGCCGACGCCAGCGGCAGCGGCACCGTGCACTACACCGACGGCAGCACCAGCGGCTTCACGGTCACGCTGGACAACTACTTCCGCAAGCCGGACACCGGCAACGACATCATCGCCAGCCTGCCGTACCTGAACGACTCGAACCCGGCCAGCAACGGCGGCACGGCCGGGCCGCGGGACCAGACGGTCTACGTGTTCTACGCCGCGGCCGCGATCACGGCGGGCAAGACGGTCCAGGCGGTGACCCTGCCCTCCGGCGGCGTCATCCCGGCCGGAGGCGGCCGGATCACCGGGCTGCACATCTTCGCGCTCGGCATCGGCCCGCTGTCGGCCAGGGGCGTGCCCCTCAGCGGCGACGACAGCTGAGCCCAGGCGGGCAGCCAGCCCAGCCCGCCAGAACGGCCCGCCCGCTCAGACGTCGAGGTTCAGGTCGCTGACGTACCACTGGCCGCCGATGTTGGACAGCGTGAATGACAGCTTGAGCTCACCGGGCTTGACCCCGGTGCTGTGCGCGGTCATGAGGGCGGTCAGGTTGGACCGGCCCACCATGATGCTGGTTCCGTTCACGGTCACGCTGGCGCCGGCGGGCGCCGGCATCCAGACCATGAGCTGGCTGGCGACCTTCAGGCCGTCGGTGACGAAGTTGCCGTGGAACGACTTGAGCGCGGTCACCGTGTCCGTAGACGGGCAGGCTCCGGGGGCGGGGGCGGGGGCGGGGGCGGGACTGGCGGCGGTTCCGGCGCTGGCCGGCTCGCCCATGTCCCGGCAGGCCGCGTGGTAGTCGGCCACCACCACCTGGTGCAGCCAGTCGGTCAGCACGGCCCCGGGGTCCGACCGGTCGATGGCCTCCGCGGTGGCCGGCCGGGAGCCGGCGGCCGACGCGATGGCGGACGGGCCCGACGCGGAGGACGACCCGCGGGCGCAGGCGCTGGCCCCAGCCAGGACGGCGAGAGCGGCCACCGCCCAGCAGGCGCGACGGAACGAACGCTGGCCAGCGGGCGGCTGGACCTTGATCACAGTGGCTCCAGAGGTCGGGACCCCACTCCCGGCGCCGCCAGTATGGCCGAGCCGCGACCCGCATCTGTGCCTGTTTGCCGTATATCGGGAGAAATTGTCAGATCGGCGCGGCCAGAAAGGTCGGGCGGCCCGTCGGCCCGGCCCGGCTTACAGCCGCTTCTTGAGCATGCCGAAGACGCCGCGGACGACTTCCTTCTGCAGTTGCTTGCCCTGCCTGGACTGGAGGAACGCGCCCATGGCGGCGACCCCGCCGGCCACGGCGCCGGCTGCCTCCTTGTGCTCGGCGGCCGGGCGGTGCTGGGCGGCGGGCTTATGCTGGGCGGCGGCCGGATGGGGCGCGGCGGCGGGCGCCGCGGCTTCGGCCTGCTGGGCGACCCGGGCGGCCAGGATCTCGCGCGCGCTCTGGTTGTCGACCCGGGTGCCGTACTTGGCCCACAGCGGTGACGCCTGGGCCGCGGCCGCGATGTTGTCGGCCGGCCCCATCCGCGAGGCCGGGGGCACCACCCGGGTGTGCACCACCGGGGTCGGCACGCCCGACTCGGACAGGATCGTCACCGCCGCCTCGCCGATGCCCATGCTGGTCAGCAGGGTGTCCAGGTCGTAGAACTCGGACTTCGGGAACGTGGACACGGTGGCCTTGAGGGCCTTGGCGTCCTCGGGGGTGAACGCCCGCAGCGCGTGCTGGATGCGGTTGCTGAGCTGGCCGAGGACCTCGCTGGGCACGTCCTTGGGGGTCTGGGTGATGAAGTAGACGCCCACGCCCTTGGAACGGATCAGCCGGACGGTCTGCGCCACCGAGGTCAGGAA
>DASXJM010000064.1:0-6576 GCA_036497405.1 Streptosporangiaceae bacterium
GGCGTTGAGGGCCGTGAAGGCGGGCTCGTCCAGCGGGGTGTCGGGGGTATTGCGCTCGCGCTGGGCTTCGGCGAACTCGTCTTCCTCCGGGGCCGCGTTGGGGGCGCGCAGGATGTGGTCGCGCTCGGCCTCGAGTTCGGCGGCGTAGGACAGCAGCACCGGCACCGAGGGCACGAACACCGAGGCGGTCTCGCCGCGGCGGCGGGCCCGGACGAAGCGGCCGACGGCCTGGGCGAAGAACAGCGCGGTGGACACGCTGGTGGCGTAGACGCCCACGGCCAGACGCGGGATGTCGACGCCCTCGGACACCATCCGCACCGCGACCATCCAGCGGTCCTCGGACGCGGCGAACTCCCCGATCTTGCGGCTGGCGGTGGGGTCGTCGGACAGCACCACCACCGGGCGCTGGCCGGTGATGCGGCGGAGCAGGGCCGCGTAGGCCCGGGCGTCCTCGTGGTCGCCCGCGATGACCAGGCCACCCGCGTCGGGCATGCCCCGGCGGACCTCGGTGAGCCGCTTGTCGGCGGCCTCCAGGACCCGGATGACCCACTCGCCGGTGGGATCCAGCGCGGTCCGCCAGGCCTGGGCCACCTGCTCCTTGGTCAGCGGCGTGCCCAAGGTGGCGGTGATCTCGTCGCCGGCCCGGGTCCGCCAGCTCATCTCGCCCGAGTAGGCCAGGAAGATGACCGGCCGGACGACCCCGTCCTCGAGCGCGTTGGCGTAGCCGTACACGTAGTCCGAGGAACTGCGGCGCGACCCGTCCAGCTGCTCGCTGTAGTTGACGAACGGGATCGGGTTGGTGTCGCTGCGGAACGGCGTGCCGGTCAGGGCGATCCGCCGCCGGGCCGGCTCGAACGCCTCGCGCACGGCGTCGCCCCAGGACAGCGCGTCACCCGCGTGGTGGACCTCGTCGAAGATGACCAGGGTCCGGCGGCCCTCGGTGCGCTGCCGGTGCAGCATCGGGTGGGCCGCGACCTGGGCGTAGGTGACGGCCACGCCCACGAAGTCGGACGAGGCCCGGCCCTGGGCGTTGCTGTAGGACGGGTCCAGCGCCAGGCCGAACCGCGCCGCCGACGCCGCCCACTGGTGCTTGAGGTGCTCGGTCGGCGTGACCACGGTGATGGCCATGATCTCGCGGCGGGCCAGCAGCTCGGCGGCCAGGGTCAGCGCGTAGGCGGTCTTGCCCGCACCGGGCGTCGCGTTGAGCAGGAAGTCCCGCCGCGGCTGGCGGAAGTACTCCAGGGTCGCCTCACGCTGCCAGGCTCGCAGCGTGCCGAACAGCTCGGACCGGATGAAGGCGTCGTGGGACAGGGAAGGAGAGAAGGTCATCAGGCAGAAGCAGCCGGCTCAGTCGTCTCCGCCCTCGGGCAGGCCCTCGTAGATCTCCTTGCACTCCGGGCAGACCGGGAACCGCTTCGGGTCGCGGCTCGGCGTCCAGACCTTGCCGCACAGCGCCACGACCGGGTCGCCGGTCACGGCGCTCTCGACAATCTTGTTCTTGTCGACGTAATGGGCGAACCGCTCGTGGTCCCCGTCGCCGTGCGAGAGATCCGGCGTGACGTCGGTCTCGATCTTGGTCCCGCTGTCAGGGAGAACCTCGGTGCTCATGGCTCCGATTTTACGCGCTCAGCCCCGGCTCGCGGTTCAGTTCAGGCTCGGGTCGTCCGGGAACGTGGCCGTGAAGGCCATCTCCCCGCCCTGCCGCCGGAGCACGTCGCCCCACAGGTCCTCGGGCTGGCCCGCGAAGGCGTCGGCGGGCTCGGCCGGCACCACGTACCAGGCGCCGTCGTCGATCTCGCCCTTGAGCTGGCCCGGGGCCCAGCCCGCGTAACCCGCGTACACGCGCAGCCGGTGGATGGCCGGGGCCAGCAGGTCGGGCGGCGCGTCCAGGTCGACCAGCCCGAGCCGGGCGGTGGCGGCCGCGCCGTCCAGCGCGTGCCAGCCCAGCGGCTCGGCGTCCCCGGGGACCATCCCGATGGCCAGCGCACTGTTGGGCGCGACCGGGCCGCCCTTGAACACCACCGAAGGCCCGGTGACCAGGTCCGACCATGCGTCCAGGACCCGTTCCACGGGGACGTCGGTGGGCCGGTTCAGCACCACGCCCAGCGTGCCCTCTTCGGCCTCGTGCTCGACCACCAGGATCACGGTTCGGCGGAAGTTCGGGTCCGCGAGCACCGGCGTGGCGACGAGCAGACGGCCGGTCAGGCTCTCGGTGGCCATTTCGTCCATGTGCCCATCATCGCGGGAGAATAACGGCGCGGCAGCGCGGTCAGCGTTGGTCAGCGGCCGGGCTGGCCGCCTCCCGGACCGCGGCGGCCACCGAAGAGGCCACGTCGGGGTGGAAGACCGAGGGGACGATGTAGTTCGGCCCCAGCTCGTCGGCCGAGACCACGTCGGCCAGGGCGCGGGCCGCGGCGACCAGCATGCCGTCGGTGATGGTGCGGCTCTGCGCGTCGAGCAGGCCGCGGAAGACGCCGGGGAAGGCCAGCACGTTGTTGATCTGGTTCGGGTAGTCGCTGCGGCCGGTCGCGACCACCTCCGCGTACTCGCGGGCCTCGTCCGGGTCGACCTCGGGATCCGGGTTGGCCAGGGCGAACACGATGCTGCCGGGCTTCATGGTGGCGATGTCGGCACCGGTCAGAATGCGCGGCGCGGACACCCCGATGAACACGTCGGCGTCCCGGACCGCCCCGGCCACGTCGCCGTCGTAGCAGGCGTTGTTGGTGTGGTCGGCGATCCACTGCAGGTTCTCGTCGGCGGCCAGGTCGGCGCGCCCGCGGTACACCGCGCCCTTGTCGTCGCAGACGCACACGTCCTTGGCCCCGGCCGCCAGCAGCAGGCGCAAGATGGCCGAGCCGGCCGCCCCCGCCCCAGCCATGGCGATCCGGACCGAGCCGAGATCCTTCTCGACCACCCGCAGCGCGTTGGTCAGCGCGGCCATGACCACGATGGCCGTGCCGTGCTGGTCGTCATGGAACACCGGGATGTCGAGCAGCTCGCGCAGCCGCCGCTCCACTTCGAAGCAGCGCGGCGCGCTGATGTCCTCCAGGTTGATGCCGCCGAAGCCGGGCGCGAGCGCCTTCACCGCCGTGACGATCTCGTCGGTGTCCTGGGTGTCCAGGCAGATCGGCCAGGCGTCGATGCCCGCGAACCGCTTGAACAGGGCGGCCTTGCCCTCCATCACCGGCAGCGCGGCGTAGGGACCGATGTTGCCCAGGCCGAGCACGGCCGAGCCGTCGGTGACCACGGCCACGCTGTTGCGCTTGATCGTGAGGCGGCGGACGTCCTCCGGGTTCTGGGCGATGGCCAGCGACACCCGGGCCACCCCGGGGGTGTAGGCCATGGACAGCTCGTCGCGGGTGCGCAGCGGGACCTTGGACCGCATCTCGATCTTGCCCCCGAGGTGCAGCAGGAAGGTCCGGTCGCTGACCTTGTGCACCGACACGTCGGGCAGTTCGGACAGCGCTTCCACGATGGCCTCGGCGTGCGCGGTGTCCCGGGCGGCGCAGGTGACGTCGACGCGGAGGCGCTCGTGACCAGCGGCGTTGACGTCCAGGGCGGTGACGATGCCGCCCGCGTGCTCGACCGCCCGGGTGATCTCGCTGACGGCGCGTCCCCGCGAGCCGACCTCGAGCCGCACGGTCATCGAATACGAGATGCTCGGCGCCATAGCCACGTTGCTGCCGCCTTCCCTGGCACTGCTGCGGGGTCACCGGTCCCGTCTGCGGGAACCTGACACGACCCTAGCCGCGCTGATCGCGCGCTGCGGGGCTGCTGGCAGCGCTGTGACCAAGGGTACGGTCAGTTTGCTACTCCGTAGCGACACTCATTTCGCGTACTCTGGCTAAATGGTGCAGGAAACTGCGATGAAGCAGCCCCCGCCGACCACGGCCCCGATGATCGACGCCACCCGGCTGCGGGTGGCCATCGCCCGGCTGTCCCGCCGGCTACGGCACCATGAGCTGGCCGGGCTGACCCCGACCCAGCTGTCCGCGCTGGCCACGGTGGAGGCGTCCGGGCCGATGCGCCTGGGCGACGTGGCCGCGGCCGAGGGCATCGCGCCGTCCACGCTGACCCGGATCGTGACCGCGCTCGAGGACCGGGCCTACGTCGAGCGCTGCGCGGTGCCGGGCGACGCCCGGGCCAGCACGCTGACCATCACCACCCGCGGGCACGAGATCCTGGAGCGGATCCGGCAGGAGAGCACGGCCATGCTGGCCCAGAGCCTGGCCACGCTGCGCCCGGAGCAGATCGAAGTGCTGGCCGACGCGCTGCCCGCCCTGGAGCAGCTGGCCGAGGTCGACCCCCGGGTGCCCCAGGCCCGCTGACCGAGCCCGCTGGCTCAGAACAGCAGGCTGGACAGCTGGCCGCGGGCCTTCTTCACCCGCGGGTCCTGCGGCGGGAAGATCTCGAACAGCCCGATGAGCTGCTTGCGGGCCTGGTCGCGCTGGTCCCCTGAGGTGCGCCGGACCACGCCGAGCAGCCGGTCGAAGGCTTCCTCGATGTGCCCCGCGCCCAGGTCGATGTCGGCCACCCGGGACTGCGCCTCCACGTCGTCGGGGTGCTCGGCGGCCTCGCGGCGCACCTTGGCCTCGTCGTAGGAGTCCAGCCGGCGGAACAGCTCCACCCGGGCCAGGCCCACCTTGGCCACCGGATCCGCGGGCGAGCTGGCCAGGATCTGGCGGAACGCGTCGGCGGCGGCGTCCATGTCGCCGCGCTGCATGGCCTCCTGGGCCTCGGCGTAGGCCGGGCTCGCACCCTCAGGACCGAGCGGGCCGGGGCCAGCAGGACCACCAGGACCGGCCGGGCCACCGGGCCCGCCCGGGCCGGGCTGTCCGGCCGCCTGCTCAGTGCCTTCGGCGGCGGGGCCGTCCGGACCGGGGCCACCGGGTCCCACCCCGAGCTGCTGGGCGGCCGCCACGACCTGGCCGATCCACTGCTTGACCTGCGCCTCGGGCAGGGCGCCGAGGAAGCCGTCCACCAGCTGGCCGCCGATCACCGCGACCACCATGGGGATGCTCTGCACCTGGAGCGCCTGGGCCAGGCGCGGGTTGGCGTCGACGTCGACCTTGGCCAGCACCCACTGGCCGGCCGCCTCGCCCGCCAGCTTCTCCAGCACCGGGCTGAGCTGTTTGCACGGCTCACACCACTCGGCCCACAGGTCGATGATGACCGGGGTGGTGCGCGACCGCTCCACCACCTGGCTGTTGAACGTCTCTTCCGTGACCTCGATGACGGCGCCGTTGGCGTCACCACCGTCGGTCGTGGCCTGGGCCGCCTGCGCCCGGCGCTGCGCGGCCTGCTGCCGGGCGCCGAGGTCGACGGCCCCGTAAATCGAAAAGTCCCGCGGCTGCATGATCCCATCCTGCCGTATCCGTGCCGTACCTCAACCAGTCCCGCCCCTGTCCTACCCCGGTTCGAACACCAGCAGTGGCCAAAGTCATCCGCGCCGGCTGGCTACCGGCGCTCCCGAGTCCTTATCTATAGCCGAATGTCGGTTTACTGAGTAGCACATCATGTGCTACGTTATTCACATGAGCGCTACCTCGGGTCCCACCGCTGGGGTCGCCAAGCGGATCGGCGTCCGCGAACTGCGGCAGCACGCCAGCCTGTACGTCGACCTGGCCGAGAAGGGTTACACGGTGGACATCACCAACCGGGGCCGCCTGGTGGCCCGGCTGGTCCCGGTCCAGGAACCGGAGAGCCCGCTGGAACGGCTGTTCGCGGCCGGCATCCTCAAGCCCGCCGAGGATCCAGGGGATCTGCTTGACGTGGAGCCCTATCCGGCCGTGCCGGACGGGCGGCCCACGGCGAGCGAGATCCTCCAGCAGATGCGCGAGGAGGAAAGGTATTGATCTACCTCCACTCGTCCGCCTTGGTGAAACTGATCCTGGCCGAGGCGGAATCAGCTGTACTGCGCGGGTGGCTGGCGGAGAACAGTGAACAGCCGATGGTGTCCAGCACGCTGCATCGCGCGGAAGTCGCCCGGGCCGTCTGGCGGTACGAGCCAGCCGCCCTGGGGCAGTGCTACCGGCTCATGCGACGAGTTCATCAGCTCGACATGTCGACGGACATCCTGGACACCGCGGGGACGATACCGCCGCAGATGCTGCGCAGCGGCGATGCCATCCATCTAGCGACGGCGCTCTCGATCAAGCACTACCTGACGGCCTTCGTCGCCTACGACAAGAGGCTGCTCGCCGCAGCCGGTGGCATCGGGTTGCCGACGGCCAGCCCGGCCTGATCGTCGGCCGGCCTGACCTGGGAATCTGGTCAATCGAACACGCTTCATGGCAATCGCTCAGAAAAAACGGAATTAGATCCCAACCTTCCCAGGGCCACCGTCGTCTCAAAGGGTGGTCCGGATGTGACAGGGGTACATCCGGACCCCACCAGCTGTCCCAGTGACACAGCACGGTCGGGAATCTCCGTTGTCGGGTGATTGTGTGGTACACCAGTGGAATCTCTGACGCACGATGTCAGGCGTCCTCACACGGGGCGAGGCGCCGGGACCGTGACGCTGGGTAGAACCGCGTCACGGTCCACATCGTCTGTCAGCAAGGGGACTTCGGTGGG
>DASXJM010000065.1:0-5405 GCA_036497405.1 Streptosporangiaceae bacterium
CCCGTACGTCACCTACTGCGGCACCTGAGCATGGGTTCGCTAATCTCGGCGCGAATGCATTGATTCTCCGCATAAGCCGGGGTTCTAATGCTCGGGAGAGGGTCGACGTGCTACGTATGACGCTCCTGGGGGAGCAGACACTCATTGACGATCGGGCCGGAACCGTCCCGGTCCGTTCGTCGCGCGCGTTTGCCCTGGTCGCGTTCCTGGCCGGGCACGCCGGATCCCCGCAGTCCCGGCAGCGGATCGCCGGCCTGCTCTGGCCCGACTCCACCGACGCCCAGGCGCTGACCAACCTGCGCCGCGAACTGCACCATCTGCGCCAGGTCCTGGGCGACGAGGCTTCGCTGGTGGTGACGCCCCGGGACCTGTGCTGGTGTGACACCAGCACGTGCCAGGTTGACGTGCGGGTCTTCGACCGCGAGCGGCAGGCGGCGACGGCGGCGGCCGAGGCCGGCGACGACGAGGGGCTCCGGCGGCACGCCGCCGCGGCGATCGCCGTGTACCGGGGTGAACTACTGCCCGGCAGCTACGAAGACTGGCTGCTGGAGGCCAGATCGCAGCTCGAGCGGCAGTGCGTGGAGCTGTGCGACCTGGTCGCGGCGGCCCGGGCCCGGACCGGCGACCTGGCCGGTGCCGTGCACGCGGCCCGGCGCCGGGTCCAGCTGGAGCCGCTGGAGGAGGTCGGCTACCGCACCCTGATGGAACTGCAGGCGGACCTGGGTGACCGGGCCGGGGCGGTCAGCACCTACCACCACTGCGCATCGGTGCTCGAGCGCGAGCTCGGGGTCGCCCCGGATCTGGCCACGCGCACGGTGTTTCAGCGCCTGACCGCCCAGACTGACCTGGCGACCCAGTCCCCGGCCGCCGCCGGCCCCGGGCCGGGCCGCCCCGGATTGGCGGCGGCCCCGCTTGTCGGCCGGTCGGCCCAGCTCGGCGCCCTGCAGGACGTGTGGCAGGCCGCTGCGATGGGCCGCCGGGGACTGGTCCTGGTCCGCGGGCCGGCTGGCGTCGGGAAGACCCGGCTGGTGGCGGAGGTGGCCGAGACCGCCCGCCAGCAGGGCGCGGTGGTGGCGACGGCCCGCTGCTTCGGCGCGGCCGGGCGGCTGGCCCTGGCCCCGGTCGCGGACTGGCTGCGCCACGACGCGATCCGGGCCGCGGCGGCCACCCTCGATCCCGTCTGGCGGGCCGAAGTCGCCCGGCTGCTGCCCACCGAGGGCCCCAGCGCCGGCGCCCGGGCCATGACCGACGCCTGGCAGCGTCACCGCTTCTCCGAGGGCCTGGCCCGGGCGTTGATCGCCGTCCGCCGCCCGCTGCTGCTCGTACTGGACAACGTGCAGTGGTGCGACCAGGAGACGATGGCGTTCGTCACCTTCTGCCTGACCTCGGCCCACGACGCCCAGCTGCTGGTGGCCGCGACCGTGCGGGAGGAAGACCTCAGCGAAAACCGTGAGCTGGCCGGCTGGATCGCCCGGATGCGGGCCACCGGACTGCTGACCGAGATTTCCGTTGGTCCCCTGCTGGCCGCCGATACCGCCCGCCTGGCCGAGGCGATGGCCGGGCAGCGCCTCCCGAACGCCGCCACCGGCCTGCTGCACGCGGCCACGGGCGGCTTCCCGCTCTACGTCATCGAGGCCGCCCGCGGTACCGCCGACGCCGGGGGCACGCCCCTGCCCGCCGGTGACCTCGCGGCGGTGCTGCGCAAGCGTCTCGACCAGGGAACCGAGGCCGCCCGCGAGCTGGCCGGCCTGGCCGCGGCGGCGGGCGCGAACTTCACCCTCGACCTGCTCACCGAGGCCAGCGACCTGGACGCCGACGCGGTGGTGGGCGCGCTGGACGAGCTGTGGCGGCGCCGGATCGTGCGGGAGTTCCGGGACGGTTATGACTTCTCGCACGACCTGCTGCGGGAAACGGCCTACGCGGGGATCAGCCCGCCGCAGCGCTGGCTGCTGCACCGGCGCATCGCCCAGAGCCTGGAACTGCTGCACGCCGACGACACCGATGGCGTGGCCGTCCAGCTGGCCGAGCAGTACGCGCGGGGCGGACGGCCGGAGCGGGCGGTCGCCTACTACGAGCGGGCCGCCGAGGTCGGCGGCCGGTTCGCCCTCGCCGAGGGCATCCGGCTGCACGAAAAGGCGCTGTCCATCATCGCGGCCATGCCCGCGGGCCGGGACCGGGACTCCCGCGAGCTGGCCGTCCTGGAAGCGATGGCGCCGCTGCTCAACGCCCGCTACGGCTACTCCTCGCCGGAATTGGAGCAGGCGCTGGAGCGCTCGATCGCGCTGGCCGAGTCGCTGGGTCGCTCGGACTCCCGGGTGGCCGGCCTGGCCGCGCTGGGGGGCGCGTTCTTCGTCCAGGGGCGTACGGCCGACAGTTACCGGACTTCCTCCCGGGCGCTGGACCTGGCCGATCCGGAGTCCGAGCGGGCCGGGCAGGCCCACGTCATGGCCGGCTTTTCGGCCTTCAGCATGGGGAGGCCGGCCGACGGGCTGGGTCACCTGGAACTGGCCGCGAAGCTGGCCAGCGGGGCCGTCTGGCTGACCCTCGGTACCCGCCCGGACGTGCACGGGAAGGCCTTTTCCGCCCATGCTCTCTGGCTGGTCGGCCGCGAGGAAGAGGCGCTGGCCGCCTGCCGCGACGCGGTCGCGCTGGCCCGCGCGATCGACCATCCCTACAGCCTGGCCATCGCCCTCGGCTACGCCTGCATCACCCATCAGATGCGCGGTGACCTGGCCGAACTGCGGAACGCCGCCGATGAGCTGCGCCCGCTGTGCGACCGGTACGGCTTCGCCTACTACCGCGAGTGGGCGCTGATCGCCGACGGCTGGTGCCGCCCGGACGCGTCCGGCGTCGGCCGGGTCCGCCGCGGCATCGTCAACCTCCGATCCCAGCGTGCGTTCGCGCGCATGCCGTACTGGCTGACGCTGCTGGCCGACCTGTCGGCCCGGGACCACCAGCCCGATGCCGCCCGGGCCACCCTGGACGCCGCCCTCGCCACCGGGCATGCCCACCAGGACCGGTGGTGGCTGCCGGAGGTGATGCGGATGCGGTCCGCCTACGACAAGGAGCAGGCCGCCGTCGCCCGCCTGCTCTCCGCCACCCAGCTGGCCGCGGAACACGGCAGCGTCGCGCTGGTGCGGCGCTGCCAGCGCGACCTCGACGCGCGCGGCGTTCGCCGGACCGCTCCCGGCGTTCCCCCGACGGCTTGACCCCGGCCCGCGCTCCGAACGCTGCGCGAACGCGGGGCTGCGTACGTTCGGCGTCATTAGACCTCAATGACGCACCCGGAGGGGACCCTCATGACCACCACCACGGCACCGTACGCCAACCTCGCCGAGGCTCTGCACGGCGATCTGATCACCCCCGGCGATCCTGGCTACGACGAGAGCCGCGCCGTCTACAACGGCATGATCGACAAGCACCCGGCCGCCATCGCCCGCAGCCGGGACACCGCCGACGTCGTCACCTGCGTGCGGTTCGCCCGCGAACACGGCATCGAGATTGCGGTCCGCGGGGGCGGCCACAACGCGGCCGGCCTCGGGGTGTGGGATGGCGCCCTGGTCATCGACCTGTCCTCGATGCGCAGCACCAACGTCAACCCGCAGGACCACACCGTCCGGGTCGACGCCGGGGCCACCTGGAGCGACGTCGACCATGCGACCGTGGCCTTCGGCATGGCCGTCCCGTCCGGGTTCATCGCCTCGACCGGCGTGGCCGGGCTGACCCTGGGCGGCGGCACCGGCTACCTGACCCGGCAGTTCGGCCTCACCATCGACAGCCTGCTGTCGGCCGACGTGGTGCTGGCCGACGGGAGCCTGGTGACGGCCAGCGAGAGCTCGAACAGTGACCTGTTCTGGGCCCTGCGCGGCGGCGGCGGGAACTTCGGCGTGGTCACCTCGTTCACCTTCCGCACCCATGACATCGGCGAGGGCGGCACGATCATCGGCGGCCCGGTGCTGTACGACTTCGCCGACACGGCCGAGGTGATGCGCTGGTACCGGGAGCTGCTCCCGTCGCTGCCCGAAGAGCTGAACGGCTGGATCGCCCTGCTGACGATCCCGCCCGCGCCGCCGTTCCCCGAGGAACTGTGGGGCCGTAAGGCGTGCGGCATCGTTTGGTGCTACACCGGGCCGCACGACCGGGCCGACGAGGTGCTCGAGCCGGTCAGGTCCTACGGCTCACCGCTGGTGGTCGGGCTGCAGCCGATGCCGTTCACCGCGCTGCAAGGCGCGTTCGACCCGCTCTATCCGGCCGGGCTGCAGTGGTACTGGCGGGCCGACTTCTTCAACGAGATCTCCGACGCGGCCATCGATGTGCACATCAAGTACGGCGCGCAGCTGCCCACCGGGCACTCGACCATGCACCTGTACCCCATCGACGGTGCGGCCAGCCGGGTGCCCAGCGATGCCACCGCGTTCGCCTACCGGGACGGCGGCTACAACGGCATCATCGCCGGCGTCGACCCGGACCCGGCCAACGCCGGCCTCATCGCCCAGTGGACCAAGGATTACTGGGAGGAGCTGCACCCGACCTCGGCCGGCGGCGCCTACGTCAACTTCCTGATGGAGGAGGGCCAGGACCGGGTCAAAGCCTCCTACCGCGGCAACTACGACCGGCTGGCCCAGGTCAAGAACCGCTACGACCCGGACAACGTGTTCCACATCAACCAGAACATCCAGCCCGGCCACGAGCCCACCGCCTAATGGGGCGTAAGCCCCAGGGGTCTGGGGGCTTAGGCCCCGAGGCCAACACCGCCCAGGGGGTCAGGATTGCTCCCAGCCGCGCTCGCGCAGGCGGCGCAGCGTGGCCGCGAGCTTCTGCCGCAGGACGGCCTGGTCGCCGGGGGACAGGCCCGCGAGCAGTTCGGTCTCCATGGCCCTGATCTCGCGCTGGGTGGCCCGGACGACCTCGTCGCCCCGGTCGGTGAGCCGTACCGCCCGGCGCCGGCGATCGGTCCCGTCCACCTCCCGGGTGATCAGAGCCCGTTCCTCCAGCACGTCGAGGTGGCCGATCAGGCGCGTGGGGTCGCGGCGACTCCGGCGCGCGAGCTCCTTCTGGCTCATCCCGGCCTGGCCCACCAGCGGGACCAGGATGACGTACTCCCACATGGTGAGGCCGTGCGCGGCCAGGATCGGTGCCTCGCGCTCCGCGATGACGGCGAGCAGACGGGAGAAGATGGCGCCGAGGTCATCCTCGGCGCCATTTCCGTTTGCCAAAATTTCGTCTACCACCGTAGATTATCTCCCGTGACCAACGATAGTGCGAACATCCGGTTCGGAATGATGGTGATCTACGCTCGCGATCTTCAGCGGTCGATCGAGTTCTACCGCCTGCTGGGCCTCGACGTTCCCGATCCGCACCCTGACCGCCCGGTCTCGATCTACCGGATGAGCAACGGCGTCACG
>DASXJM010000066.1:0-4395 GCA_036497405.1 Streptosporangiaceae bacterium
AAGCAGACCATCGAGGTCCGCCCGGTGGACCGGTTCCAGGCCCCCGAGGTGGCCGAGCTGGTGAAAGCGCTGACCGGGGACACCCCCGAGGTCCGGACCGAGACCGGGCTGGTCACGGCGACCGCGGTGGACCCGGCGGTCATGTCGGAGCTGGTGCTGCAGCTCACCCAGCGGGGCATCGTCGCCGCCGAACTGGCGCTGCGGCTGCCCAGCCTGGATGAGGTGTTCCTGGCCCTGACCGGGCACCCGGCCGAAGACCAGACCGACGACGAGAACCACGACGAGCCCAGCGGCGAGCTGGCCGACGCGGGGAGGACGGCATGACCACCCTGGACATTCCCAGCCCGGCGGCACGGCCAGCCCTACCGGGGCCGGAGCCGCGCAAGCGGATCAGCGGTCGCCAGCTGGTAGCCAACGCGCTCACCCTGGCCTGGCGCAATATCGCCCAGCTCAAGCACTCACCGGAAAAGCTGCTCGACGTCACGCTGATGCCGATCGTGTTCCTGCTGCTGTTCCTGTACGTGTTCGGCGGGGCGGTGGCCGGCAGCACGCACGCCTACCTGGAGGTGCTGCTGCCCGGTCTGGTGGCCCAGATGACGATGTTCGCCACCATGGGCCTGGGCACGGCGCTGAACGAGGACATCCACAAGGGCGTGTTCGACCGGTTCCGGAGCCTGCCCATCGGCCGGTCCTCCCCGCTGATCGGGGCGGTGCTGGGCGACACGGCCCGGTTCCTGACCGTGATCCTGGTGCTGACCGGGTTCGGCTCGGCGCTCGGCTTCCGGTTCCACACCAACGTGCTGGCCGTGCTGGCCGCGTTCGGGCTGGCCTACCTGTTCTACCTGGCCGTGTGCTGGATCTCGGTGCTGATCGGGATGATCGCGCCCAGCCCGGAGACCGTACAGGGCATCGCGTTCATCTTCATCATGCCGCTGGTGTTCGGCAGCAGCATCCTGGTCCCCAACACCAGCACCTTCCCGGGCTGGCTGCAGGCCTGGGTCAAGGTCAACCCGATCACCCACCTGGCCGACGCGGTGCGCGGGCTGACCGTGGGCGGCCCGACCTCGAGCCACGTGCTCTACACGCTGGCGTGGGCGGCCGGGATCGTCCTGGTCACCTTCCCGATCGCGGTGCGGATGTACGCCCGCAAGGTCTAGGGCCAGTCGGCTAGGGCGAGGTCTTGGTCTAGTCGGCCAGGGCCAGGGCATCGGCCCGGGTGAGAGCGCGACCGCACTGGTAGGCGGCGGCGAACTCATCCGGGCCGATCGCTGCGTTGACCGTGGCCTTGGTCCGGACCACCTCGAAGCTGGTGATGTCCGGGAAACCGCGCAGGGTGTGGGCCAGGCCGAGCAGCTCAGCGCCCCGGGCCGGCTCGCCGCGGGCCGCGGCCAGGGCCGCGAAACCTTCGACCACCCCGGCCAGCGTCGGGTTGACCGGGATCGGCAGGATGCCGTCGATGTTCTCGGCCAGCATCGTGAGGGCCCGGCGGTGCCAGCGGGACGCCTCGTCCAGGTCGCCTTCCTGCTCGCACAGGCAGCCGAGCTTGCTGAAGGCCCGGATGGCGGCCAGCCGGATGTCGAGCCGGCTGGACATCGGCTCGGCGACTTCCCGGGCCCGGTCCAGCAGCCGCCGGGCGCCGGCCAGGTCGCCGTCGCGCCGGACCAGCTCGGCCAGCTCCACGTAGCCGTTGATCTCGTCGTCGTTCTCGCCGAACTGGCGGGCGGCGCTCACCCCCTGCTCCAGGTCGGTGCGGGCCCGGGCCAGGTCACCGGCGGCGGCCCGGGCCCGGCCGAGCGGGATCAGGTGCATCTGCCCCCAGTGCTGGGCCTTGCCCGCCATCGCGTAGTGATGGGCCTCCTCGAGGACCCGCACGGCTTCCTCCGGGTCGTCGCGGGCCATGGCCACCTCGGCCTGGCCGCCGAGCGCGACGATCAGGCCCCACCGGTCCCCGATCGCCTGGAAACAGGCATAGGCCTCGTGCAGGAAGCGGCCGGCCTCGTCGACCTCGCCGTCGTTCATGGCCAGGTGACCGCCCATGGCCAGCCCGGCGGCCCGGATCCAGGGATGGTGGTGCTTGGTCAGGGCCAGCATCCCCGCGCGCGCTCCGGCCTGGTCCCCGCTGAACATGGCGGCCAGGGCCGGCGCCAGGGCCAGCACCGGATGGGACGTCTCGGCGGTGACCCTGACCGCCGACCGCTGCAGCGCGTCCCGCAGGAGCTCGACGCCGTCCGGTCCGCGCAGGGCCGGGTTGACCGCGGAGTCCTCGGCGAACCCGCCGATGACCGCGGCGAACTCGCTGATCGCGTACTCGTCCTGCAACCCCGGCGGCGGTTCGTTCCCGATCAGCTCCTGGACCTCCCGGGCCCAGGCGCCGCCCTCGGCGTCGAAGTCGAGCATGACCCAGTACCACATCAGGCCGGCGACCAGCCGCAAGGCCAGCTCGCCGTCGCGCTGGTCGACGGCGTAGCGGAGCGCGGCCGCGAAGTTGTCGTGGTCGGCGTGCAGCCGGTCCAGCCAGTACAGCTGTTCGGCGGTGCGCAGCCGGGGCTCGGCCTCCTCGGCCAGGGTCCGGAAGTACTCCGCGTGCGTCCGCTGGATCTGGTCCTTGGCGCCGGACTCGGTCAGCCGCTCATCGGCGTAGACCCGCACCGTCTCCAGCAGCCGGTAGCGCACCTCGATGTCACCGGTCGCGGTGACCAGCGACTTGTCGACCAGCGAGGCGATCACGTCGATCACGTCTTCCATGGGGCCGCAGACCTGCTCGGCCGAGTCCGGGGTGGCGCCACCGCGGAAGACCGACAGCCGGCCGAGCACGGTCCGTTCGGCCTCGTCGAGCAGGTCCCAGCTCCAGTCGACGATGGCGCGCAGGGTCTGGTGCCGGTCGGGGTTGGCCCGCGACTTCGCGCCCAGCAGCCGGAACCGGTCTCCGAGCCGGCTCTCCACCTGGGCCAGGGTCAGCGACCGCAGCCGGGCGGCGGCCAGCTCGATGGCCAGCGGAATGCCGTCCAGCGCCGAGCAGATGCCGATGACCGGGCCGACCGTCTCCGCGTCCACGGTGAACCCCGGGCGGACGGCCGCGGCCCGGTCCCGGAACAGCCGGATCGCCGCGAATCCGGTGGCTTCGGCGGCGTCGGCACCGGGCGGGGGCAGCGGCAGCGACGGCACCGGGCACAGGGTCTCGCCGGTCACCCCGAGCGGCTCCCGGCTGGTGGCCAGGATGCGCACGCCAGGGGCGGCGGCCAGCACCCGGGCGGCCAGCCGGGCCACCGCGTCGATCACGTGCTCGCAGTTGTCCAGGACCAGCAGCAGCCGCTGAGTGGCCAGCGCGTCGGACAGCCGGTCGATCGGCGCCGCGGGCAGGACCAGACCGGCCTCGGTGATCCGGACCGGCTCGGGGATGCCGAGCGCGGTCAGCACGGTCTGGGGAATGTCGGCCGCGTCGCGGACCGGGGCCAGCGGCACGAACCAGGCCCCGTTCGGCATTTCCGGCGCCTTCAGCGCGGCCGCCTCCTGGGCCAGCCGGGTCTTGCCCGCGCCACCCGGCCCGGTCAGCGTGACCAGACGGGTGTCGCCGAGCTGCTTGCCGACCCGCTCCAGCTCGTCCTCGCGGCCGACGAAGCTGGTCAGCTGGGCGGGCAGGTTGCCGCGACCGGCCAGCTCGGCCCGGGCGGGCGGGGGTGGCCCGGAACCGTTGGCGCCGTCGGGATTCAGGGTGTCGTTTTCAAGATTTGGAAGGTTGGTCGCGGGGCCCGCCAACGCCGGATCGGCGCGCAGGATGGCCAGGTGGACCGCGGCCAGCTCCGGTGACGGGGCGACGCCGAGCCGGTCGGCCAGCACGCGGCGGGTCTGGTCGTAGACGCTCAGCGCCTCGGCCTGGCGGCCGGCCGCGTACAGGGCCCGCATGAGCTGGCCGCACAGCCGTTCCCGTAGTGGGTGCGCGGCCGCGAGCTCTTCCACGTCGGGGACCAGTTCGGCGCCCTGGCCCAGGGCCAGACGGGCTTCGGCCAGATCCTCGGCCGCGGCGACCTGCAGCTCCTCCAGCCGGGCGACCGAGCCGGCCGCGAACGGGGCGTCGGCCACGTCGGCCAGGGCCGGGCCCCGCCACAGGGCCAGGGCGTCGGCCAGGAAGGTGGCCGCACGGGGCGCCTCCCCCGCGCTGAGAGCGGCGCGCCCCCGGCTGACCAGGTGCTCGAACGCCACCGCATCGATGCCGGCCGGGTCGATGGCCAGCCGGTAGCCGCCGCTGGCGTACTCGACCAGATCCCGGCCCGCGGCCTGGCGCAGCCGGGAGACCAGGGCCTGCAGGGCGTTGGCGGTGTCGGTGGGCCGGTCGGCCGGGCCCTCGCCCGGCCACAGGTCATCGGCCAGCCGGTCCGCGGTGACGGTTTTGCCGCC